>NZ_CP087106.1:3612500-3895000 GCF_028583545.1 Methylobacterium sp. NMS14P
CTCCTGACCCGCCTGGGCGCGGGCGAGGACATCCCGCTCGGGAGCCCGATCGCGGGCCGCACGGACGAGGCCCTCGACGGCCTCGTCGGCTGCTTCGTCAACACGCTGGTGCTGCGCACCGACACGTCCGGCGACCCGAGCGGCCGCGATCTCGTGGGACGGGCCCGCACCGCCGCGCTCGAGGCCTACGCGCACCAGGACGTGCCCTTCGAGCGCCTCGTGGAGGTGCTGAACCCGCCGCGCTCGCTCGCGCGCCACCCCCTGTTCCAGGTCATGCTGGCCCTGCAGGACGGCGTCCCCGAGTCGTTCGAACTGGCCGGCCTGCGCGCCGTCCCGGATCCGGTCGGCGCCGGGGCCGCGCGGTTCGACCTCGCCTTCGACCTCGTCGAGCGGCGCGGGGCCGACGGGACGGAGGCGGGCGTCGTCGGCCACCTCGAATACGCCACGGACCTCTTCGACGAGGCCGGCGCGACCCGCCTCGCGCACCGGTTCGCGCGGCTGCTCGCGGCCCTGGCGGCCGAGCCGGACCGGGCGATCTGGGATCTCGACCTGTTCGAGGCCGGCGAGCGGCGGCAGGTCCTGACGGACTGGAACGCGACGGCGCGGGCGGTGCCGCGCGAGACCCTGCCGGCGCTCGTCGCCGCGCAGGCGGCCCGCGCGCCGGAGGCCGTCGCCCTCGTGGCCGGATCGGAGGTGCTGCGCTACGCGGAGCTCGAGGCCCGCGCCAACCGGATCGCCCACGCGCTCATCGCCCGCGGAATCGGACCGGAGGACATCGTGGCGGTGTCGCTGCCGCGCGGGCCGGACCTCGTCGCGGCGCTGCTGGGCGTGCTCAAGGCCGGGGCGGCCTACCTGCCGCTCGACCCCGGCTACCCCGCGGAGCGGCTCGCGCTCATGCTGGCCGATGCCCGGCCCGCCGGCCTCGTGACCGTCGGGGCGTGGCCGCGGCCGGACGGCCTGGCCGCCCTGGTGCTCGACGCCCCGGACGGGCGCGCGGCGCTCGCCGCCGCGCCGGCCCGCGCGCCGACCGACCGGGACCGGGCGCGCCCGCTCGTGCCGGCCCATCCCGCCTACGTGATCTACACGTCCGGCTCCACGGGCCGGCCCAAGGGGGTCGTGGTGCCGCATGCCGGCCTGACCAACCTGCTGCACGACCTCGTCGATCGGCTCGGCGTGACGCCGGAGGACCGGCTGCTCGCCGTCACCACGGTCGGCTTCGACATCGCGGGCCTCGAACTGTTCGGGCCGCTGCTGCGCGGCGCGCGCGTCGTGCTGGCCGGGCGGGACGACGTGCTCGATCCCGGGCGTCTGGCGCGGCTCGTCCGCGAGGCGGGCATCACGCTGATGCAGGCGACGCCGACCCTGTGGCGCGGCCTCGCGGAGACGGACGCCCTGCACGGCGTGCGGGTGCTGGTGGGCGGCGAGGCGCTGCCGCCCGACCTCGCCGGCGCCCTGAGCGCGCGGGCGGCGCGGGTCACCAATCTCTACGGCCCGACCGAGACCACGATCTGGTCCACGGCGGCCGAGATCGTGCCCGGCGCGGAGGCCGTCACCGTCGGCGCGCCCCTGTGGAACACGCAGGCCTACATCCTCGACGGCGGCCTGCGGCCGGTCCCGCCGGGCACGGTCGGCGAGCTCTACCTCGCGGGCGCCGGGCTCGCCCGCGGCTACCTCGGACGGCCGGGGCTCACGGCCGAGCGCTTCGTCCCCTGCCCCTTCGGCCCGCCCGGCGCGCGCATGTACCGGACCGGCGACCGCGCGCGCTGGCGCGCGGACGGGACCCTCGACTACCGCGGCCGCGTCGACCACCAGGTGAAGATCCGCGGCGTGCGCATCGAGCCCGGCGAGATCGAGGCGGCGCTGATCGCGCAACCCGGCGTCGCGCAGGCGGTCGTGACCGCGCGGCAGGACCGGCCCGGCGACGCGCGGCTCGTGGCCCACGTCGTCCCCGGCCCCGGGGCGGCGCTCGACCCCGCGGAGCTGCGCCGGGCGCTCGCCGCGACGCTGCCGGACGCGATGGTGCCCGCGGCCGTCGTGACGCTCGACGCCCTGCCGCTGACCCCCAACGGCAAGGTCGACCGCGCCGCCCTGCCGGCGCCGGAGCCGGTCGCCGACCCGGCCGCCGACCCGCCGCGGACCGGGACGGAGCGCCGCCTCGCCGCAATCTGGGCCGAGGTGCTGAACCTCCCCTCGGTCGGGCGCAGCGACAACTTCTTCGCCCTGGGCGGGCACTCGCTCCTCGTCGCCCGGGTCGTCGCGCGCCTGAGCGAGGCGCACGGCATCGTCCTGCCCCTGCGCGCCGTGTTCGAGGCGCGCACCCTGGCGGATCTCGCGGTCGCGATCGACGGCCGGGACGCGGGCGGCGCGGACGCCGACATCGACGCGATGAGCGACCTCCTCGACGCGCTGGAACACGCCGAATGACTGACACCGGCCCCTCGCGGGACGACCAGCTGCGCGCCCTGGCGGCGCGCTTCTCCGCGCTGCCCGACGGCAAGCGCCGCAAGTTCCTGCAGGAACTCGCCGCGCGCGGCCTCGACGCGGACCGCCTGCCGATCCTGCCCGCGGAGGGCGGCGACGCGGGACCGCTCTCCGACGCGCAGCGCCGGTTCTGGCTCCTCTGGCAGCTCGACCCGGAGAGCCCCGCCTATCACATCGTCGGCGCGCTGCGCCTGACCGGTCCGCTCGACCCCGAGGCGCTGGACCGGGCGTTCGCCGGCGCCGTCGCCCGTCACGCGGGCCTGCGCGCCCGCTTCCCCCTGCGCGACGGGGAGCCGGTGCAGCAGGTCGACCCGGCGGGCACGTTCGCGATGGTCCGCCACGACCTGACCGGCTGCGACGCGGCCGAGGCGCGGGCGCGTCGCGCCGCGATCGAGGCGGCCGTCGAGCGGGCGCCCTTCGACCTCGCGCGCGGGCCCCTGCTGCGCGCCGCCCTGGTGCGCGAGGCGCCGGACCGGCACGTCGTCTTCCTGACCCTGCACCACATCGTCGGCGACGCCGTGTCGATGGACCTGCTGATCGACGCGGTCGCCGCCGGCTACGGATCCGACGCGCCGGAGAGCGCGGCCCCCGCCATCACCTACGCGGATTACGCCGTCTGGCAGGCGCGGATGCTGGACGCGGGCGCCCAGGCCGCGAGCCTCGGGTTCTGGACGGATCTCCTCGGCACGGAGCACCCCGTCCTCGCCCTGCCCGCCGACCGGCCGCGCCCCGACGTGCCCAGTTTCACGGGGGAGACGCTGACCTTCCCGCTGCCGCCCGCGACCGCGGCGGGCGTCCGCGCCCTGGCCCGCCGTGGCGGCGCGACCGTGTTCCACGTCCTCGCCGCCGGCTTCGCGATCCTGCTCCAGCGCCTCGGCGGCGAGCGCGCGGTCCGCCTGGGCGTGCCGGTGGCGAACCGCACCCGGCCCGAGACCGCGGGCGTGATCGGCAGCTTTGCCAACACCCTGGTGCTGCCCTTCGCATTCGACCCGCTGGACAGCTTCGCCGCGTGCGTGGAGGCGACGCGGGCGCTCCTCGTGGAGGCGCAGGCCCATCAATCCGTGCCGTTCGAGCGGCTCGTGAGCGCGCTGAGCCCCGACCGGCATCCGGGCCGCAATCCCCTGTTCCAGGCGATCGTCCAGCACCTGCAGGAGCGCCCGCTCGCCACGATCCGCCTCGGCGACCTGTCGGTCGAGCGCGTCCCCCGCGCCACCGGCAGCGCCCACGTGGATCTCGGCCTGACCACGCTGGAGGACGCGCAGGGCGGCTTCACCGCGCACCTGACCTACGCCCGCGACCTGTTCGACGCGGCCACCGTCGCGCGCTGGCGCGACCATTTCCTGACCCTGCTGGGCAGCCTCGTCGCGGCGCCGGGCGCGCCGATCCACGCGGCGCCCCTGCTCGCACCGGACGAGATCGCGCGGCTGAACCCGCCCTCCGCGCCGTCCGACGACGACGGGCTGCCCGTTCACGTGACCATCGCGGGGCTCGCGCGGGCGGACCCCGAACGGACCGCCGTGATCTTCGCCGATCGGGCCACGAGCCGCGGCGCGCTGGACGCCGAGGCGAACCGCCTCGCGCACCGTCTCGCCGAGGCCGGCATCGGCCCGGACACGGTCGCCGCCGTGATGCTGCCCCGCTCGCCCGGCCTGCTCGCCGCCTATCTCGGCGTGCTCAAGGCGGGTGGCGCCTACCTTCCGCTCGGGCTCGACCTGCCGGACGCGCGGATCGCCGCGATGGTCGCCGACAGCGGCGCGCGCGTCCTCGTCACGGATCGCGCCCATGCCGGCCGCGGGCCGGCCGCGGTCCCGCGGATCCTGGTCGACGCGGACGCACCGGACGCGGGAGCGGGGACTCCACCCCCGGTGGCGCTCCACCCGGACAACCTCGCCTACCTGATCTACACCTCCGGCTCGACGGGGAAGCCGAAGGCGGTGGCGGTCGCGCACGGCCCGCTCGCGATGCACGTCCGCGCGACCGCGCCGCTCTACGAGATGGACGCGGACTCGCGCGAGTTCCACTTCATCACCTTCAACTTCGACGGCGGGCACGAGCGCTGGCTGACGGCGCTCGCCTGCGGCGCCAGCCTCGTGCTCCGCGACGACGCGCTCTGGTCGCCGGCGGAGGTGTTCGCGGCGTTCCGCCGGCACGGCGTGACGAATGCCGGCTTCCCGCCGAGCTACGTCCGGGAACTGACGCGCTGGGCCGAGCAGGAGGGCGGCGCGCCGACCCTCGACCTGCTCTCCTTCGGCGGCGAGGCGATGCCGCGCGACGAGCTCGCGCGCGTCAACCGCGCCCTCGGGCCGCGCCGCCTCATCAACGGCTACGGGCCGACCGAGACCGTGGTGACGCCGCTCGTCTGGAAGGTCCCCGCCGGCACGACCTGCGACACGCCCTACGCGCCGATCGGCAGCCCGGTGGGCGACCGGACCGCCTGGGTCCTCGACGACGCGCTGCACCCGGTGCCGGTGGGGGTGGTGGGCGAGCTCTACATCGGCGGCACCGGCCTCGCCCGCGGCTATCTCGGACGCCCCGGCCTGACCGCCGAGCGCTTCGTGCCCGACCCGTTCGGCAGGCCCGGCGCGCGCCTCTACCGCACCGGAGACCGCGCCGCACGCCGCCCCGACGGCGCCCTCGACTACCGCGGACGCGCCGACGAGCAGGTCAAGATCCGCGGCCAGCGCGTCGAGCCCGGCGAGGTCGCCGCCGCCCTGCGCGCGCAACCCGGCATCGCCCAGGCCGCCGTCGTCGCCCGCCGCAGACCCGACGGCCCCGCGCGGCTCGTGGCCTACGCGGTGCCGGCGCCGGGCGCGCGCCCGGACCCGCCGGAGCTGCGCCGCGCCCTGGCCCGCGACCTGCCCGAGGCCCTGGTGCCGGCCGCGATCGTCCTGCTCGACGCCCTGCCGCTCTCGACGAGCGGCAAGCTCGACGCCCGCGCCCTGCCCGAGCCCGACGCGGACGCGCCCGCCCCGGACGCCGACCCGCCGCGCACGGCGACCGAGCGGCGCCTCGCCGATCTCTGGGCCGCGGTGCTCGGCCTGCCCGGCCCCGACGCCATCGCCCGGTCCGACACCTTCTTCGAGCGCGGCGGCGATTCCATCCTCGCCCTCCAGCTCGTCACGCGCGCCCGTCAGGCCGGCCTGACGCTCACCCCCCGCGACGTGTTCACCCACCAGAGCCTCGCCGCCCTCGCCGCGCACGCCGAGCGCCAGGGCGCGAGCCCCGCGCTCCCCGCGCGCGAGGCGGCGACCGATCCGGGCCTCGAGGCCGGCCCGGTGCCGCTGACCCCAATTCAGAGCTGGTTCCTGGCTACGCCGATGCCGCGGCGCGCGCACTGGAACATGGCCGTGCTGCTCGTCCCGCGGGCGCGCCTCGCGGCGGACCGCGTCGCGGAGGCGCTCGCCGCGCTGTCCGCCGCGCATCCCGCCCTGCGGCTGCGCTTCGCGCGGGCGGCCGACGGCGGCTGGCGGCAGACCTGCACCGCCGCCGACGCAGGCGCGATCGACGGGTCGCTGTGGCGCCGCGAGGCCCGGGACGCGGCCGCCCTGTCGGCGCTGGCCGAGGCCGCGCAGACGAGCCTCGACCTCACCCGCGGGCCGGTCCTGCGCGCCGTCCTGGTCGATCCGGCCCCGGACGGCGGGCAGCGCCTCCTCCTCGTCGCCCACCACTTGGTGGTCGACGCCGTCTCCTGGCGGATCCTGGTGGCGGATCTCGCCCTGGCCGTCGCGGGACGGCCGCTGCCCGCGCCCGCGACCTCCTTCCCCGTCTGGGCCCGGCACCTCGACGCCCTGGCCCGGGATCCGGCCGGGGCCGACCGCCGCCGCGCCTGGGCCGAGGCCTGGGCGGCGCGGCTCGCGCCGTCCGCGTGCGGCCTCGAACCCGCCCGGCCCGACGCCCCCAACGTCGAATCCGCCCAGACCGAGATCGCCGACAGCCTCGACGCCGACGCCACCGACGCCTTCCTGCGCCGGGCCGGCCGGCCCTACCGCACGCGCCCCGACGAACTCCTGCTCGCGGCGCTCGCGGTGGCGGTGTCGCGCCGCTGCGGCGGCCGAGCCGTGCGCGTCGTGCTCGAGGGCCACGGTCGCGATGCCGACGCCCTGGCGGACAGCTTGGCGGACGCGGCCGGCGAGGCGGCCCGCCACGACCTGAGCCGGACGGTGGGCTGGTTCACCACGCTGGTGCCGCTGCGGCTCGACCCCCTCGGCGGCGAACCGGACCTGCCGCCGGACGAAGCCGCCCGCGGTGCTGCCCTCGGCGCTGCCCTCTGCCGCGTCAAGGAAGCCCGCCGCACCCTGCCCCAGCCCGACCTCAGCCACGACCTCCTGCGCCACTGCGCCGAGCCCGATCTGCGCCACCGCCTCGCCGCGACACCCGAGCCCGGCATCCTCCTCAACTACCTCGGCCAGATCGACGCCGACCGCGCCGACCCCGACGCGCCCTTCGCCCTCGCCTCCGAGAGCGCGGGTCCCATGCGCGCCCCCCACAGCCCCGCGGGCGCCGAGCTCACCCTCACCGCCCTCGTGCGCGCCGGCCGCCTCCACCTCGCCTGGCGCTTCAGCCCGGACCGGCACGACGCCGCCGCCATCGCCGCCATCGCCCGCGACACCCGGCACACCCTCGAGGCCCTCGTCGCCCACTGCGCCGATCCGCGAACCCCGCGCCGGCCCACCCCCGCCGACCTGCCCCTCGCCCGCCTCGATCAGGCCGGCCTCGACGCCCTCCTCGCCAACCACGCCCTGGCTCCCGACAGCCTCGCCGACCTCTACCCGCTCACCCCCCTGCAGGAGGGCCTGCTCTTCCACGCCCGCCTCGCCCCGGAGGACGTCGCATACCGCAACCAGGTCCGCCTCGACCTCGAACCCCTCGACCCCGACCGCTTCGCCCGCGCCGTCCGCGCCACCCTCGAGCGCCACGACGTCCTGCGCACCGCCATCCTCGCCCCCGCCGACGGCCCGCCCCTCCAGGCCGTCCTCACCGCCGTGCCCGAACCCCTCACCCGCCTCGACTGGACCAGGGAGCCGTCGAGCGAGGACGCGCCGGACGAGGACGCGCTAGACGAGGACACCCTGGACGCCCGCCTCGCCGACCGCCTCGCCGTCCTGGCCGCGGCGGAGCGCGCCCGGCCGTTCGACCTCGCTCGCGCCCCGCTCCTGCGCCTCGTCCTGGTCCGCACCGGACCCGCCCGCCACCACCTCGTGCTCACCGTCCACCACCTGATCCTCGACGGCTGGAGCACCGCACGCCTCGTCGCCGAGGTGCTCGCCCGCTACCGCGGAGAGGAGCCCGAGCCGGTCACGGGACGCTTCGCCCACTACCTCGCCTGGCTCGCCCGCCAGCCCCGCGCCGCCGCCGAGCGCTTCTGGCAGGACGCCCTCGCCGGCCTCGACGCCCCCACCCGCCTCGCCGACACCTTCGAGGCGCCCGGCACGCCCGATCCGGCGCGCGCGGTTCAGCGGCGCCCGGGCGAGCAGCCGCCCGGCCACGGCGAGGTCCGGCACCGGGTGCCGCCGGCCGCCGCCGGGCGGCTGCTCGCCCAGGCGCGGGCCGCGCACCTCACCCTCAACACCTGCGTCCAGGCCGCCTGGGCGCAGCTCGTGGCCGCCCGCACCGGGCAGGCGCGGGTCGCCTTCGGCACGACCGTGGCCGGGCGCCCGGCCGACCTGCCCGGGGCCGAGACCGTGCTCGGGCTGTTCATCAACACCCTGCCGGTGATCGTGGACCTCGACCCGGCCCGGCCACTCGGCGCGTGGCTGGCGCAGGTGCAGGCGGTCAACCTCGGCCTGCGCGAGCACGGCCACCTGCCGCTGGCCGCCGTGCAGCGCCTGGCCGGCCCCGCGGGCGCGGGCACAGGTACGGGCGGCCTGTTCGACAGCCTCGTGGTGTTCGAGAACTACCCCGTCGACGCCGCCCTCGCCGCCGCCCGCCACGGCCGGGACGGGGACGAGGACGGAAACGGCCACGGCGACGGGGACGCCCCGCACCGCCTGCGCCTCGGGCCGGCCGTCGTCGCCGAGACCACGCACTACCCCGTCACCCTCGTCGTCCAACCGAGAGTCACCCCCGACGGGACGCAGCTGGCCCTGCGCCTGAGCTACGCCGCCGACCGCCTGGGACAAGCCGACGCCGAGGCGCTGCTCGCCGCCTTCGCGGCTCACCTCACCGCCCTGGCCGAGGCCGACCCGGCCACGCCGCTCGGGGCACTGCCGCCGCCGATCCCCGACAGCGACCGCGCGGTCATCCGGTCCGCGAACGCGACCGCGCCGGCCTACCCGACCGGCGCCGGCGACGTGCTCGCCGCCTTCGCCGACCACCTCGCGCGAGACCCGGACGCGGTCGCGGTGACCGACGCGCAGGGCGCGCTGACCCGCCGCGGCCTCGACACCGCGGCCTCCGCGCTGGCCCGCCGCCTCGCGCGCGCCGGGGCAGGTCCCGACACGCTGGTCGGCGTCGGGCTGGAGCGGTCCCGCGCCCTGCTCGTCGCCTGGCTGGCCGTGCTCAAGACGGGGGCCGCGATCCTGCCCCTCAACCCCGAGCTGCCGCGCCCGCGCCTCGTCGCGACCGCCAGAGAGGCGGCCCTGCGCCTCCTCGTCACCGAGTCCGGCCTGGGCGGGCGGATGCCCGGGCCGGCGGAACTCCCGGACCTGCAGATCCTCACCCCGGACTTGGCGGAGCCGGCGGCGGGCGATCCGGCCCTGCCGGCCGCGGCGCCGCACCCGGACGCCCTGGCCTACCTCATCTACACGTCCGGCTCGACCGGAACCCCCAAGGGCTGCGCCAACACCCGCGGCGCCATCGCCAACCGGCTCGCCTGGATGCGGGCCCATTTCGCGGTCGGCCCCGCCGACGTGATCCTGCACAAGACCCCGGTCTCCTTCGACGTCGCCGTCTGGGAGATCCTCCTGCCCCTCGTCAGCGGCGCCCGCCTGGTCATGGCGCCGCCGCGGGCCCACCGCGACCCGGACGCGCTGGCCGCCCTGATCCGGCGGGACGCGGTGACGATCGTGCACTTCGTGCCCGCCCTGCTTGAGGCGTTCCTGGCGTCCGGCCGGCTCGCCGCGTGCCCGAGCCTGACCCGCATCGTGTGCAGCGGCGAGGCGCTCGCCCCCGACCTCGCGGCCGCCGTTCGCGCCCAGAGCCGGGCCGACCTGGCGAATCTCTACGGGCCCACGGAGGCGGCCGTCGACGTCAGCGCCTGGACCTGCGGGCCCGAGCCGGACGCCCCGCGCGTGCCGATCGGGTATCCGATCGCCAACACGCAGCTCCACGTCCTGGACGACGCGCTGCACCCGGTGCCGGTGGGCGTGGTGGGGGAGCTCTACATCGGCGGCACCGGCCTCGCGCGCGGCTACCTCGGACGCCCCGGCCTGACCGCCGAGCGCTTCGTGCCCGACCCGTTCGGAAGGCCCGGCGCGCGCCTCTACCGCACCGGGGACCGCGCCGCACGCCGCCCCGACGGCGCCCTCGACTACCGCGGACGCGCCGACGCGCAGGTCAAGATCCGCGGCCAGCGCGTCGAGCCCGGCGAGGTCGCCGCCGCCCTGCGCGCGCAACCCGGCATCGCCCAGGCCGCCGTCGTCGCCCGCCGCGGACCCGACGGAGCCGCGCGGCTGGTGGCCTACGCGGTGCCGGCGCCGGGCGCGCGCCCGGACCCGCAGGAGCTGCGCCGCGCCCTGGCCCGCGACCTGCCCGAGGCCCTGGTGCCGGCCGCGATCGTCCTGCTCGACGCCCTGCCGCTCTCGACGAGCGGCAAGCTCGACGCCCGCGCCCTGCCCGAGCCCGACGCGGACGCGCCCGCCCCGGACGCCGACCCGCCGCGCACGGCGACCGAGCGGCGCCTCGCCGATCTCTGGGCCGCGGTGCTCGGCCTGCCCGGGCCCGACGCCGTCGCCCGGTCCGACACCTTCTTCGAGCGCGGCGGCGATTCCATCCTCGTCATGAAGCTCGTCGCCGCCGTCCAGGAGAGCCTGGGACCGCGCCTGCCGCTGCGCGCGGTGTTCGATCACCCGACGCTGGCGGATCTGGCCGCCCGGATCGACGCGGACGGCAGCACCGGCCGGTCCGGGGCGGCCGACCTCACCGACATGGAGAGCTGGCTCGACGCGCTCGAGTCGGCGGCAGGAGCGACGCGGACATGACACTCCAGGCCACGCAGATCGCGCGACGCTTCGCCCGGCTCGCGCCGGAGCAGCGCCGGGCCTTCCTCGCCAAGCTCGCCGAGAACGGGATCGACTTCGCCACCCTGCCGATCGTCCCGGCGGACGGCGACAGGACGGCGCTGCCGCTCTCGGCGGCGCAGCGCGGCCTGTGGCTGACCTGGCAACGCGAGCCCCTGAGCCCGGCCTACAACCTGACCGGCCTCGTCGAGATCGCCGGGACCCTCGATCCGGCGCTGCTCCAGGCCGCCATCGACGACCTCGTCCGGCGCCACGAGCCGCTGCGCACCACCTTCGGGCTGGATCCGCGGGGCGAGCCGTGCCAGCGCGTCCACCCGGCCGCCCCGGTCCCGATCCGGGTCCGCGAGGGGCTCGACGCCGCCGGCAGCGACGCCCTCGCGGAGGCCCTGGCCGGCGCGCCGTTCGATCTGGAGGCGGGCCCCCTGCTCCGCGTCGAGCTGCACCGCCTCGGGGACGGCACCGACCGGATCCTGCTCGGCCTGCACCACATCGCCGCCGACGGGCAGTCGATCCCCGTGCTGCTGCGCGACCTCGACGCCCTGTACGCGGCCCGGTCGCGGGAGGCGGGGGCCGACAGTCTGCCGCCGCTGCCCGTGCAGTACGCGGATTACGCCCTGTGGCAGCACGGCCGGCTCGAGGCCGGGGAGGCCGAGCGCCAGGCCGCGTACTGGCGCTCGGAGCTGGGCGCGTCCCCGGCCGAGACGCCGCTGCCCCTCGACCGGCCCCGCCGCGCGGAGCGCGATGCGTCGGGCGGGATCCACCCGTTCCGGATCGCGCCCGGGGTGAGCGAGGCCCTGCGGAGCCTCGCCCGCCGCGAGGGCGCGACGCCGTTCATGGCCGCCCTCGCGGGCTTCGCGCTGACACTGGCGCGCTACGGCGATGGCGCGGACGTGCGCGTCGGCCTGCCGCTCGCCGACCGCGCGCGGCCCGAGACGCGCGGCATGGTCGGCCACCTGACGGGCATCGGGGTCCTGCGGGCCCGCGTCGACCCGCGCGACGGATTCCGCGCCCATCTGCGGCAGGTCCGCGATCGGCTGCTGGCCGCCCAGGCGCACGCCGATCTGCCCTTCGACCGGATCGTCGCGGCGTCGGCGACGGAGCGCCGGCCCGGGCTCCACCCGCTGTTCCAGGTCAAGGTCACCGAGCAGGCCGCGACCCCGCCCGACGCCCGGTTCGCCGGCCGGCCGATGCGGCTGCGCGGCCTCGACGGGGGCGACGTCCACTTCGATCTCAGCCTCGATCTCGTCGATTCCGCCGAGGGCCTGTGCGGCCGTCTGGCCTTCGCCCGCGACCTGTTCGACCCCGGGACCGTCGCCGGCCTGGCCGAGGCCTTCGCGGCGCTGCTCGCCGCGGCCGTCGCCGAACCCGACCGCCCGCTCTACGCGCTGGCGAGCCCCGCCCCGCACGCGACCGCGTCGACGGACCCGGCCGCGCCCGACGTGGTCGCGCCCGAATTGGTCGTGCCCGACGTGGTCGCGGCATGGCGGGCCCGCGCGGCCGAGGCGCCGGAGGCGCCGGCCCTGCGGCAGGGTCGGCGCTCCCACAGCCGGGCCGCGCTGGACGCCGCCTCGGACCGCCTCGCCGCGCGGCTGGCCGCGGGCGGGGCTGGCCCTGAGGCACGGGTCGCCCTCCATCTCGGCCGCGGGCCCGAATGGGTGCTCGGCCTCCTGGCGATCCTCAAGACCGGCGCCGCCTACGTGCCGATCGATCCCGGCCTGCCGGCCGCCCGCCGGGCCGACCTCGTGGCCGGGAGCGGGGCCTGCCTCGTCCTGGGCGAGCCGGTCCCGGGCGACCGGCCCGACCGGCCGGTGATCGCGGCGCGCTTCGATCCGGCCGAGGACGCGGCGGCTCTGCCCTTCGCGGCCGCTCCGCCGCATCCCGACGCGGCGGCCTACATCCTCTACACCTCGGGTTCCACCGGGCGGCCGAAGGGGGTCGTCGTGACCCGCGGCGGCCTCGCGCAGTACGTGGCGGGGATGCTGGCGCGCGTCGGCCTGCCCGCCGGCGGCCGCCTCGCGATGGCCTCGACCGTGGCGGCCGACCTGGGCAACACCGTGCTGTTCGGCGCGCTGGCCGGCGGCTCGGAACTCGACCTCCTCGACCACGAGACCGCCCTCGATCCCGACCGCTTCGCCGCGGCCGTCGGGGGGGACGCGGCGGGGGGCCGGGGAATCGACGTCCTGAAGATCGCGCCGAGCCATCTCGGCGCCCTGCTCCAGGCGGCCGATCCCGCCGCCGCGCTGCCCGACAGGCTGCTCGTCCTCGGCGGCGAGGCACTGCGCTGGCCCCTCGTCGACCGGATCGCCGCGCTGAAGCCCGGCTGCCGGGTGGTCAACCATTACGGGCCGACCGAGGCGACGGTCGGTGCGCTGTGCCAGGAGGTCCGCGCGGGGGCGGAACAGCGTGACGGTGCGCTCGGCCCGGAGGACGGGGCCGGACGGTGGGCCGGCGGCGTGCCCATCGGGACCCCGCTCCCGGGCGTCCGCGCGCGCGTGCTCGACGGTTTCCTGGCGCCGGTGCCGCCGGGCGCGACGGGGGAGCTCTACCTCGGCGGGCCCCAGGTCGCGCGGGGCTATCTCGACCGGCCGGGCCTCACCGCCGAGCGATTCGTCCCGGACCCGTTCGCGGACCCAGTCTCGGGGCCCGGCGCGCGCCTCTATCGGACCGGCGACCGGGTCCGGCTACTCCGCGACGGCAGCCTCGCCTTCGTGGGCCGGACCGACGACCAGGTGAAGATCAGGGGCCACCGGGTCGAGCCCGGCGAGGCGGCCGCGGCCCTGCGCGAGCTTCCGGGGGTCCGCGACGCCGCCGTCATCGCGCTCGCCGAACCGGAGGCCGACGGGGCGGACGGCCTGCGACTCGCCGGCTACGTCGTGGCCGAACCGGACCTCGACCTCACCGCGCTGGGCACCCGGCTCGCCGAGCGCCTGCCGCCGGCCCTCGTGCCGACGAGCCTGACCCGGCTCGACGCGCTGCCCCTGACCCCTAATGGCAAGCTCGACCGGCGCAGCCTGGCATCGCTGGAGGTGGCGCGCGGGACGGACGGGAAGGATCCGCCCCGGGACGGGATGGAGCAGGTGCTCGCCGCGCTCTGGGCCGACCTCCTCGGCCTGGATCCGTCCGCGATCGGCCGCGACGACGCCTTCTCGGACCTCGGCGGCGACTCGATCCTGAGCCTGAAGATGCTCGCGCGCATCCGCCGGCAGGGCATCGAGGGGGGCAAGACCCTAACCCTCGCCCGGATCCTCGGCGCGAAGAGCCTCGCCGACCTCGCCGAACGCGTCGCGCCGGCGGCTCCGCGCGGGCCGGAGATCGTCCATCTCCGCCGCGAGGGCGGGCGGATCCCGCTGTTCTGCGTCCCCGGATTGATCGCCAACGCGACCGAGTTCGCCGCGCTGGCCGCGCGGCTCGGGCCGGAGCGGCCGGTCCACGGGTTCGTCAGCCACGTCTACACGGAGGCGCGCTGGCAGGGTTACGACGTGCCCGCGCTGAGCGGCGCCTACGCGGCGTGCATCGCCGCGCACGCGCCGGGCGGCCGGTGCGCGCTGGTCGGCTGGTCGTCCGGCGGCGATCTCGCCTACGAGACCGCGCGCCGCCTCGAGGGGCGCGTGCGCGTCGACTTCCTGGGACTCGTGGACGCGTTCGAGTCGGTGCCCTTCGCGGCGCCGCGGGCTCTGGACGCGGACGCGCGGGCGCTGGCGACGCGGCGCCTCGCGGACTGGCTCGACGGCTCGCGGATGGCCGACCGGTGGCGCGGCCTGATCGCCCGCATGGACGCGGACGAGCGGGAGGCGCTCGACGCCTACCTCGTCGACAACCCGGAGCTGCCCTCGGACGGGCCCGACCTGACGGCGCGCGAGTTCGAGCTGTGGGCCCTCCTGGACAAGCGCGTGCGGGCCAAGCGGCACGCCTTCGCGCCGCTGGCGCGGTCCGTGCACGTCTTCCAGGCCGCGGATTCACTGACGCGGCCGGAACGCCTGCGCGACTGGAGCAGGCTGGCGCCCGTCGCCGATCTGAGGATCATTCCCGGCCCGCGGCACCTGGACATCCTCCGGAGCACCGCGTTCCATGACGCGTTCGCCGAGGCGCTCGACGCGGCCGACGCCTGACCCAGACCTGTCCAGAGGCCGCTGTCGATTCCGGCGCGACGGCGGCTCCCGCGCCGTGCTCGGCGCGGGCCACGTCTCCCCCGCGCGGGATGACGGGCCACGACGGCGGGGGAGAAGAGGCCCGCGCGGGGGGGGGCGCGTCGGATCAGGGACCGCGCGCCGGTCCGGCCGGGGCTGGCGCGGGCGGGGTCGCGGCAATCGTCCGACCCGGACGCCCGGCCGCGACCGCGCCCTGTCCCGACGCGTCGCCCCATGCGGGGCCGGCCGCCGGCGAGCCGCTCACCACCGGTATGAGAGGGTCCCGAACACGTTGCGCGGCTCGCTGTACCGGCAGCCGTTCACCGTGACGCAGGTGACGTAGGAGTGGTCGAGGACGTTGCGGGCGTTGATCTGGGCGCGCCACCCCTTGAGGCTCGGGTCGGCCACGCCGAAATCGTAGAGCGCCACGAGGTCGAACAGGGTCGCCGCGCGCGTGTCGAAGGTCGCGCCCGAGATGTTCGCGCTGCCGACGTAGCGCACGCCGCCGCCCAGCCGCAGGCCCGGGATCCCGAGCACGCCCATGTCGTAGGTGCCGAACAGGCCGGCCTGGTTGTAGGGCACGAGGTCGAGGCGCTGGTTGAAGTTCGCCGCCACCGTGGTCCGCGTCTGGCGGGCGTCGGTGTACGAGTACGACGCCACCGCCTCCAGCGGGCCGAAATTCGTCCGCGCCTCGGCCTCGAAGCCCTGCGAGCGGACCTGCCCGGCCTGCGTGCTGAAGACCGGGTTGACCGGGTCCGCCACCAGCGCGTTCGTCTGGTTGATCCGGTAGACCGCGGCGCTGAGCAGGGTGTCGGCGCCCGGCACCTCCCAGCGCAGGCCGCCCTCGTACTGCTCGCCGAGCGACGGCTGGAAGGGATTGCCGTTCCGGTCGGTGACCGCGAAGGTCTGGAAGGACTGGCTGTAGGACACGTAGGGCGCCAGCCCGTGATCGCCGAGATAGAGCAGGCCGAGCCGCCCGCTGAAGGCGCTGTCGTTCTGATCGAGCTGCGTGCCGGTGCGGTAGGTGAGGACCTGCGTGCGCGCGAAGTCCTGTCGACCGCCGGCCAGGAAGATGAAGCGGTCGAACCTGACCTGATCCTGGACGTAGAGGCCGACCTGGTCGAGCAGGCTCTTCGAGCCGGTGTTGATCGCGTAGTTGATCCGCGGGTAGGTCAGGCCGTAGACCGGGGCGTAGACGTTGAGATTGCCGACGGTGCCGCTGGTGTAGCGCTCCGAGTTCAGGAAGCTGCGGTAGTAGTCGATGCCGGTCAGCAGCGTGTGGGCGGTCGGGCCGACGACGAACTTCGTCTCGAGCGAGGTGTCCGACGCCACGCCCGTCGCGTTCTCGTTGCGCATGCTGATGCCGCGCGTCGCAACCTGCCGGTTCGCCAGCAGCCCGTTCGGGAGCAGGTAGTCCCAGTCGACCCCCGACTGGTAGTAGCGCAGGGCGTGGCGCAGCCGGACCGAGTCCGAGAAGGCGTGGTCGATCTGGTAGCCGATCGCGCCCGATCGGGCATCGTAGCGGTCGAAGGCGGGCTCGCCGTAGAACCGGTCGATGGCGAAGCGGGGGAATTGCCCGTTGGGCAGCAGCGTGCCGACCGCCGAGAGCGGCGGCTGGAAGCGCGTGTGGATCTCTTGGTAGTAGCCGAGCAGCGTGACCGAGGTCGCCGTCGACGGCCGCCACGTGATCGCGGGCGCGATGTAGCGCTTGTCGTCGGGCGTGAAGGCGAGATAGCTGTCGCTGTTGCGGATCAGCCCGGTCAGCCGGTACGACCACACGCCGTCGTCGGTGAGCGGTCCGGTGAAATCGCCCGAGACCTCCTTGCGATTGTTTTGGCCGAAGGTGACGTTCATCTCGTTGAACGGCGTCTGCAGCGGATGCTTGCTGACGGCGTTGACGATGCCGCCGGGCGAGAGCTGGCCGTACAGGATCGACGCCGCGCCCTTGAGGACCTCGAGGCGCTCCAGCCCGTAGGGCTCCTGCGTCCCGTCATAGACGCCCGATTGCAGCTTCAGGCCGTCGCGCAGCAATCCCGAGTTGCCCGCCTCGACGGTGAAGCCGCGGATCGTGAAGCCGTCCGACACCTTGGCGAAGCCGCCCACGGCCTGGCTGCTCAGGCCGGGCGTGTAGGCCAGGGCCTCGGCCAGCGTCGAGGCCCCCTCGTCGCGGATCTGACGGGCCCCGACGACGTTGATCGTCTGCGGCGTCTCGATGATCGGGGTGTCGGTCTTCGTGCCGGACGCGCTCGCCTTGGCGACGTAACCGTTGACCGGCCCGGTCGCCGGGTTGGGCGACACTCCTCCCTGTCCGACGACCTGGATCTCGTCGAGGGTGACAGCAGTCTGCCCGCCGCTCACCGGCTGCGCGGCCAGTTCGTCGGCGGGCAACGAGATACCGACGGCCGCCGACAGCAGGAGCGGCCCCCAATACGGGAGGCGCTTCTGCGGTCGATCGGACGGAGCGGGGGCGAAATCGACGCACATGCAGGGAACTCTTCGGCGCTGCAGCCGCCGCGGTCGGATTCGGCTGGACGCATCCATCTGCGCGCCCGCGATACACGAACGCAATAGGTTGCAGCAGCTTGCGAGCCTATAAGTCTAGTCTCGTTGCAGATCAGCGACAAAATCGACGTGTAATAATTCTAAATTGCTCATTCTTCCCGCCCACATCGCGCCGGCGGGAACGTGCGATATTGTGAGAAATAGAATTGCGCCCAACCGTGATGTCGAATTATCCACTCACGCATCGCGGGATCGCAGAGATGTAGAGCACGTTCATCATCCTCTGAGATCGTGAACGCGCGCGGCACGCTGGAGAAGCCCCAGGAGATGCTGCCATCTGGCTCGACCGGCCATCCGGGCCGAGCCGATTGCGAGGCCACTGCATGGTAGCGACCGTGAGAAGCCTGAAGGCGGGATCCGGCTAGCTGACCGGCGCGCGCGGCCGGGAGCCCGACGAGTGCGGCCTGGGCCGTGACGATGCCTCAATGTCACGGCAACGCTGGCGCATCTTCTCATCGTGCAGGAGCACGGCGCCCCGGATCGGCAGCGAGCCGCATCGGGCGGGAGGGGTCCGTGGAGGCAGAGCGGCGCTATTCTCTCGGCGGCCTCGCCTTCGGCGCTGGCGTCGCCGCGTCCGGCCGGGCGCTCGGTGCCGACGGCCGGCGAAGCGCCTCCGTCCTCCGCAACCCTCGTCCGCGCGATTCCGCCCAGGGTTGGCGCAGAGGAGGCCTTCTCTGGGCACCGTTGCAAGGCCGCTTTCGGGAAGAGCCGATGCCCGTCCGATTGTCCGGGTTGGGCCGGTCGGAGCTCATCGGCCTTTCCGGCGGACCTGCTCCGAGGCGGACCAGCTGCTTCCGGCCGCGTCCGCCGCAACGCATCGCTCGACGGGGCCGCTCAAGTGGGTGGATCTCCCCCGGTCCGCTTACGGGCGGCGATGCATGGAGGTGGACAGCGTCGCCCGGCGCGCGCACGACAGTCCTCGACCCTTCGGAGGATCTGCTCCTCGGCGGCATGGTCGGCCCCGAACAGGGCTGTCGCACCGCGCCTGAGACGTCCAACCGACCTCGGCATCGCTGGCGACATCTGGTCAGCCATCGAGGACAGGAGCCTATCAACGGACGCGAGATCGAGGCAGTAGCCGTCACCCGCGATGATTTCGCCCCGAGTATCGGCCAGGATCAAACCGCCACGGTTCTGAACGTAAGACTGATGCCAGCGTGACCTCGACAGCTTCAGGCCGAGGCGCTTCGCCCGCCGCCGCATCTGAGCCAGTCGGAGACTGTCACGGTCGGTCGGAGCCAGGTCAATGCGGTGCACGTCGACCTCTCGCGTCCCCGCCGCGACGACTGTGGCCCACCATGCGGCAGATCACAGCCGTCGTGTCCTCGCGGGAGCCCGGCGTCGGGACACGGAGCCGCCGGAGGTAGCGCCGTTCACCAGCGGTAGATCAGGCTGCCGATGACTCTCGCCGGTTGGTTGAAGTTGCAGAAGCCGAACGAGCAGGTCGTGTAGTTCCGGTCGAAGATGTTGTAGGCGTTGACCTGCGCCCGGAAGCCCTTGTACTTCGGGTCGAGCGCGGCGAAGTCATAGGCGACCAGCGCGTCGTAGAGCGTGACTGCGGTGTTGCGAACGGTGTTCTGATCGTCGGCGAAGCTGGATCCGATGAAGCGGATGCCGCCGCCGATCTGCAGGCCGCGCAGGGCCGAGGAAGGCGGGAAGGCATAGGTCAGGAACGACGCGTAGGTGTCGCTGGGGATGCCGGACACGCGGTTCCCGGCGATCGACTGACCGGTGGCCGAGACCGAGTTCACGAACCGGATGTCGACATGCGTGTAGGCGATCGTCAGGTTCGTGCCCGGCGCGAGGTTGGCCGTGGCCTCGGCCTCGAAGCCCGTCGAGCGCACGGCGCCCCCGGCGGTCTGGAATGTTAAGTTGCCCGCGTCGGGGATCAGGATGTTCGACTGGTTGATGTCGAACCCGGCGAACGCCGTCTGGATGTTCGTGCCGGGGATCAGGTACTTGACGCCGGCCTCCATCTGGTCGCCCGTGGCGGGCTTGAAGGCCTGCCCGTTCCGGTCGAGGCCCACCTGCGGCGTGAAGGTCGTGGCGTAGCTGGCGTAGGGCACCAGCCCCGGTGCCAGGACGTAGCCCAGGCCGACCCGGCCGGTGAAGGCGCTGTTGTCCTGACGGGAAACCGCGCTGTCCGGCGTGGCATAGTTGTTCTGGAAGACCCAATCGTGGCGCCCGTTGAGCGTCAGGATGAAGTTTCCGAACTTGGCCTGATCCTGCAGGTAGACGCCGATCTGGTCCTGGGTCTGGCGCGACGCGGGCGCCAGGGGGGGCGTCGCGATGAACTGCTGACCGTAGTTCCGCGTCACGAGGTTGAGGTCGGGAGCCAGCCCGAACCCGAAGCGCGCGCTGAGGCTGTACCGGGCGTAGTCGACGCCGCCGACCACGGTGTGCGCGACCGGACCGGTGGCGAAGCGCGCCTCCAGCTGGTTGTCCAGCGTCTGCTGCACCAGACCCTCGCGAATGTAGCCGGTGTCGCGCGTGCCGATCGTGCGCGCCTCGTTGATGCTGTTGATGTCGACGTACTTGCCGCTCAGGAACAGCCCGTAATGCCGGAAATTCTGGCGGAAAACGAGGTCTGGCGTGATGAAGTGCTCGAAAGCGTAGCCGACCCGGTACTGTGTCTGATCGAGGCCGATGAAGCGTGGATCGCCCTGGTAGAACTTGGACACCCGGAAGCCCGGGTCATTGTAGAAGAACGTCGCCGCCGGCGTGTTGGTGACCTGGAACTCGCTCAGGAACGTGAACGTGGTATCGGCCGACGGCTTCCAAGTGAAGGCGGGAGCGAGATAGAGCTGGTCGTCGGTCGTGCCGAGACCGATGAAGGTACCCGCCTCGCGGCGCACACCGGTGAGGCGGTAGGCCATGGTGCCGCCCGAACCCTCGATCGGACCGCCGACGTCGAAGTTGCCCTGGAAGCGGTCGAAGCTGCCGGCCTGGAACTGCACCTCGCCGAACGGCACGAAGACGGGACGCTTGGTCGTGATGTCGAGGATGCCGCCAGGCGAGCCGAGGCCGTAGAGGCCGGAGGCGGGGCCGCGCAGGATGGTGAGCGCCTCCGCGCCGTAGGGCTCGCTTTTCGGGAAGGCGAAGCCGGTTCCGATCACGCGCAGCCCGTCCCGGTAGATCCCCTGGTTGGTCAGCACGTCGAAGCCGCGGATGAAGATCTGATCGAACCTTGGATCGAAGCCGG
Source organism: Methylobacterium sp. NMS14P (assembly GCF_028583545.1). Lineage (NCBI taxonomy): Bacteria > Pseudomonadati > Pseudomonadota > Alphaproteobacteria > Hyphomicrobiales > Methylobacteriaceae > Methylobacterium > Methylobacterium sp. NMS14P. The sequence continues at coordinate 3,633,050 of NZ_CP087106.1, forward strand.
ACCGGGCGGAAACGGCGCCGGGGACGTAGTTGACCGCGTCGGTGAAGGTCTGAACGTTGCGGTCGTTCAGCTGCTCGCGGGTGACCACCGACACCGATTGCGGGACCTCGATCAGCGGTGTGTTGGTTTTCGTTGCGGTCGTGGCAACCCGGGCGGTGTAACCGGTGATCCCGGACGGACCGCCACCACCGCCACTGGTGGTTGCCGTGCCGCCGTCGCCCGCACTGACGTTGAGGCCGCCGGAGCCGGTCGGGCCGGGGGCGGAACTGCTGGGCGCCGCCGCCTCGACCGAGATCTCGTTGAGCTGAACGGCGCTGTCCTGCGCCCTCGCGGGGCCGGCCAGAGCAGTGGTCGCGAGAAGGATCGTGAGGAAGGAGGAGCGATACGACATAGATCACGCTGACGAGCGCCTTCGGCGGCGCAGTGCCTCCGTGTTCGCCGTTCACGGATCGTTGAGCAAGCCGAAAACGTGTTATAGATCACACACTTACAACGGTTCAAAACTGAATTTGTTCTAAGGTAGGGATTATCGGGCGCGGTTTGACCGCACCGGGAACGGCCTGGATGGCCTGATCCGCGCGCGCTCCGTCGCCATCACCCTTCAGCCAGGCGCGCCAAGTCTCGAGGACGCCTGATCTCCGATTGCCGCCTCGAGCCGCCGCTCCGAACGGCGACCGATCGGCAGGGTTCGCGAGTATCACTCCGGTTCTCGAGAAGCGGACACGAGGCGCCCGGCGTTCAAGCCCGGCCCAGGTGACGGGCTCGAGTCGTCTTCCCCAGGGCGGTAGACACGCTGCTACGCTTGGACCCCGCCGACGTTGAGCGAGCGCCCACGCTCGCCGACGGATCGCCGACAGTTTGCAGCCCAGAACCGCTTCGGCATGCTAGGGTGCGCGACGGGATGTACCTCCGCTCGGCTGGGAGAGCGGGTCGCTTCCCGTGCATCCGTCGAGGGCTCCAGCTATGCTGCGTCGAAGCTTTCTCGCGGGTGCCGCCGCGGCGGGCGCTGCCCCGCTCCTCCCCGCCCGACCCGCGCTCGCGCAAGGCGCTCGCCAGCGGACCCTGCGCTTCGTGCCGCAGGCGGATGTCACGATCCTGGACCCCCTGACGACGAGCGCCTACGTCACGCGCAACCACGCGCTGCTGGTATTCGACCAGCTCTACGCCGTCGACGGCGATCTCAGGCCCCAGCCGCAGATGGTCCAGGGCCACACGGTGGAGGACGATGGGAAGCGCTGGACCTTCCGTCTGCGGGAGGGTCTCAAGTTCCACGACGGCGAGCCGGTGCGCGGGCGCGACTGCGTCGCCTCGATCCGGCGGTGGGCCCCGCGCGACAACCTCGGCCAGTTGCTGCTGGCGCGCACCGACGCGATGGAAGCCCCCGACGACCGCAGCTTCACCATCCGCCTCAACCGGCCCTACGGCCTGATGCTGGAGACGCTGTCGAAGCTCGGTCCCCCGGCGCTGCTGATCCTGCCGGAGCGGCTGGCCGTCCTCGATCCCAAGCAGCAGCTCCCCGAGGTCGTCGGTTCGGGCCCGTTCCGGTTCAACGCGCGCGAGCGCATCATCGGCGCCCGCGTCGTCTACGACCGCAATCAAGACTACGTGCCGCGTGCGGACGGGCCGGTATCCGGAGTGGCCGGGCCGAAGCGGGTGCACTTCGACCGGGTCGAATGGACGACCATGCCCGACCCCAGCACGGCGGCGGCCGCACTCAAGAACGGCGAGGTCGACTGGTGGGAGAACCCGATCAACGACCTGCTGCCGACGCTGGGAACCGACCGCGGGATCGTCACGCCGCTCGCGGGCCGGCTCGGGACGATGGGCACCGGGGTGATGAACCACCTCCACCCCCCCTTCGATAAGCCGGCAGTGCGGCGCGTGCTGCTGGAGGCACTCTCGCAAGAGGACTTCATGACCGCGATCAACGGCACGGATCCGAACCTGATCCGTACCGGCGTCGGTCTGTTCGCCCCCGACACGGCGATGGCGTCCGACGCGGGGCTCGACGCGTTGACCCGCCCGCGCGACCTGGAGCGGTCGAAGCGGGACCTGATCGCGGCCGGCTACGCGGGCGAGCGCGTCGTCCTGTTGGCGGCGGGCGACCTGCCGCGGCTGGCCGCGATGGGCGATGTCATGAACGACCTGCTCCAGCGCATCGGCGTGAACGTGCAGCACACCGTCTCGGACTGGGGGAGCATGGTCACCCGCCGGGCCAGCAAGGCGCCTCCGGACCGGGGCGGCTGGAACATCTTCTGCACCGACTGGTCCGGGTTCGACATGCTGAACCCGGCGGTGGAGCAGGTGCTGCGCTGCGGCGGCGTGCAGACGGGCTTCTTCGGCTGGCCCGACCTGCCGCGGATCGAGGCGATGCGGGGGGCGTGGATCGAGGCGCCGGACGAGGACGGCCGCAGGAAGATCGCCCACGATATTCAGGCGCTGGCGATGCGGGAGGTGCCCTACCTGCCCCTCGGGCAGTATCTCAGCCGGACAGCCTATCGGAACGATCTCCAGGACGTGGTCAAGAACCTGTCCGTGTTCTGGAACGTGCGCCGAACATCCTGAAGATGCACGATCATAGAATTCGATGTTGCTCTTACTGGCCGTGCGATCCGGCCAGGAAATTCCCGGATCGGCGCGAGAACGTACTCGAGATTGATCGCGATCACAGGGACGCGTAGATCTGACCCTGCGCACGTACCGGTAAATCGGCATGGCTGTGCCATGCTCCCGCGTCCGGAATCCGGATTCCGAGCGCAACCGGGCTTCCCAGCCCCGGGCTGGGGTCCTGTCGGAGGGAGACCAGCATGTCCGACGACCGCTACCACAAGAAGGCGCTCGGCGACCGCCCGCTCCATCCCGAGACGCTGATGCTCGGCTACGGCTACGATCCGGCCCTGTCCGAGGGTGCGGTGAAGCCGCCGGTCTTCCTGACGTCGACCTTCGTCTTCACCTCCGCCGAGCACGGCAAAGCCTTCTTCGACTACGTCTCCGGGCGGCGCGAACCGCCGGTCGGCGAGGCGGCGGGGCTCGTCTACTCGCGCTTCAACCATCCGAACAGCGAGATCGTCGAGGATCGGCTGGCCGTCTTCGAGGAGGCCGAAGCCGCGCTGGTCTTCTCCTCCGGCATGTCGGCGATCGCCACAACGATCCTGGCCTTCGCGCGGCCCGGCGACGCGATCCTGCACTCGCAGCCCCTCTACGGCGGCACCGAGACGCTGATCGCCAGGACCCTGGCCGGGTTCGGCATCGCGCCGTTCGGGTTCTCGGACGGGACCGACCCGGCGAGCGTGCGCGCCGCGGCCCACCGGGCGGCGGACGCGGGACGCGTCAGCGTCGTCATGGTCGAGACCCCCTCCAACCCGCTCAACACCCTCGTCGACCTCGGCCTTGTCCGCGCGGTCGCCGAGGAGATCGGTGCCCGGCAGGGCGGCGCAACGCCGGTGGTGGTCTGCGACAACACCCTGCTCGGGCCCCTCTACCAGCACCCGCTGCGCGAAGGCGCCGACATCTCGGTCTACTCCCTGACGAAATATGTCGGCGGCCACTCGGACCTGATCGCCGGCGCCGCCCTCGGCTCGGCGGAGCGGATGAAGCCGGTGCGGCTGCTGCGCTCGGCGATCGGGACCGGTCTCGACCCGCATTCCTGCTGGATGCTCGGGCGCTCGCTCGAAACCCTGTCGCTGCGGATGAGTGCCGCCAACCGCAACGGCGAGATCGTCGGCCGCATGCTGGCGGCGCACCCGAAGGTGGCGCGCCTTCACCATCTCGCGCATCTCGAGCCCGGATCGCGGCAGGCGCAGGTCTACGCCAGGCAGTGCGCGGCGCCGGGCTCGACGTTCTCGTTCGACATCGTCGGCGGTGAGGCCGAGGCGTTCCAGGTTCTCAACGGCCTCCAGTTGTTCAAGCTCGCCGTCAGCCTCGGCGGAACCGAGTCGCTCGCCAGCCACCCGGCCTCCACGACCCATTCGGGCGTGCCGAAGGCGGTGCGCGACCGCCTCGGGATCACCGACGCGACGATCCGGGTGTCGATCGGGATCGAGCACCCGGACGATCTGGTCGCCGACCTCGCCGCGGCTCTGGCCGTCCTCGGCTGACGGCGCTCAGGCCGTGACGGCCGCGCGACCTCTGCGCCGCCTTCGAACCGCCGGCGCCGAGCCCGACGCGCACCTCACCGCGCCGGCTCGGCCGCGACACCGGCGACGGCCGCCCAGCAGCCGGAGACCGCACGTTAACGACGCCCCAGCTTTCGTACGGTCGCCGCACGACATGACGGGGACGGATCTGAATTGGGACTGCGCGGAACTGGTCAGCGCAGGCCTCGCTTCGTAGTGTCTCGCCGCGAAACGCGACGGGACGACCGACGAACCCATGAATCCCGCAACCGGTACACAGTTCGACCCGCGGAGCGGCGCTCCGGCCACCCGCGTGGCCACCGTAACCTTCGACCCGCAGGTCAAAGGTCTCACGTGGCTGGCGCTGAAGGGCTTTCTGCTCTCGGTGGTGACCTTCGGCATCTACCGGTTCTGGTACGTCACCAACCTGCGCCGCTATTTCTGGGAGCGCACCGCGCTCGACGGCTCGCCCGCCGAGTATACCGGCACGGGCAAGGAGCTGTTCCTGGGCTTCCTCGTCGCGCTCGCCATCCTGGTGCCGATCTATGTCGCGCTGTTCGCGGTCTCGCTCGTCGCGCCCGCGCTCGCGCCGTTCTCGGTGGTGATCTCCTTCGTGTTCCTGTTCCTGCTGGGGCAGTTCGCGATCTACCGCGGGCGCCGGTACCGGGCGATGCGGACGCTCTGGCGCGGCATCCGCCTCGGGCAGGACGGTTCCGGTCTCGCCTACGCGGCGCGCGCGGGCGGTTGGTGGCTGCTCACGCTCGTCACCTTCGGCCTGGCCTTCCCGTTCATGCGGGCGAGCCTGGAGCGCTACCGCATCGGCCACACCCTGATCGGCACCAGCCGGATGCACTCGACGGCGCGGGGACGCAGCGTGCTCGGCCCCTGGCTTCTGCTCTACGTGGTCGGGCTCGGGCCGCTGATCGGGCTCGGCATCGCCCTCCTGTTCGCCACGGATTTCTCACTGCCCGCGGACCTCGTGGTGCCGAAGCCCGGCGGCAAGGCCGGCGAGACGATCCTCAACCCCGCCTACGCGGCCTCGAAGATCGGCGTCATCCTCCAGACGACGGGCTTCGTGGCCGCGATCTGCGTGCCCGCGGCGCTGCTGCTGATCCCCTATTACCGCGCCCGCGAGACGCGGGCGTTCATGGCCGCCGCCGGCCTCGGTCAGGCCCGCCTCGCCTCGAGTCTCAAGGCGCGCCAGTTCTACTGGCCCTACCTCGTCTACACGCTGTCGCTCCTGGGTTTCCTGGTCGTTCTGGGCCTCGTCGCGGCCCTGCTGATCTTCGCCGCGCGGGCGGCGGGTGATCTCAGCATGCTCCACTGGCTCGTCGTCCTCATCTACCTCGTCGGCGCGCCGCTCTTCGCGGTGCTCTACGTGCGCGTGGTGCAGGCTCGGCTCTGGGCGGCGGTCGCGACGAGCACGACGGTGATGGATCCCGAGGCCCTGGAGACCGTCCTCGCCTCGTCCCGCGGCGCCGGCAGCGGCCTGCAGGAGGGCCTCGCCGACGCGCTCGACGTCGGGGGCGCCCTCCAGATCGGCTTCTGAGATTTGACCCGCGCTTCCGAGGCGACCGACACGGCGCCGATCGAGGTCGGAGGCCGCTACTTCGACGGCGTCAGCGCGCGGGCTCATCCCGTCACGCTGCGCCTCGACGACCGCTTCCGCGTCTCCGGGCCGGACGTCGCCCGGGACTGGAACCTGCTCGACCTGCGCGCCGCCGTCTCGGTGCCGCCGCTGATGCGGATCGGTCCTGCCGACGAGCCGGTCCGCGTAGAGTTCTCGGACGCGACGCTCGCCGCGGCGCTCGCCGCGCGCTGCCCGGACCTGCGCCGTCGGGAGCGTTCGGGCGGCACGATGCGGCTCGTGCTCTGGTCTCTCGCGGCGGGTGTCTCGGTGCTGCTCGTGGCGATTTTCGGCGTCCCGCAGGTCGCGGGCCTGCTGGCCCCGCTCGTGCCGGACGCGGCCGAGTCGCGGCTCGGGGCGTTGGCAGAGCCGCAGGTCCTGCGGTTCCTCGGCAGCCCGCCGGCCTGTGAGGAACCCGCCGGGCGCGAGGCGCTCGGCACGCTCGTGGCCCGCCTCGTCGCGGCCGGCCAAGTGGAGGGCTCCCTGCCTCCGAACCTCGCCGTGAGCGTGCGCCGGCACGGGACGGCCAACGCCTTCGCCCTGCCGGGCGCCCGCGTGATCGTCCTCTCCAGCCTCATCGCGCGGGCGCGATCGGCCGACGAGGCCGCGGCGGTTCTGGCGCACGAGTTCGGGCATGTCCGCAGACGGGATCCGACCCGCTCCCTCATCCGGGCATCGGGCACCTCGTTCCTTCTGAGCCTCGTCCTCGGGGATCTGACCGGCTCGACCATCATCATCGCGCTGGGCGACGCGGTGCTCTCGGCCGGCTACAGCCGCGACGCCGAGCGGGCGGCGGACGCCTACGCGGTCGACCTGATGACCCGCGCGGGCGGCAACGGCGCGGCGCTCGCCGACATCCTCGAGCGCATCGCCAAGGACAAGCACGACGGGAAGAGCGACGTGCTGGACCTGCTGCGCAGCCATCCCTTCACACGCGAGCGCGCGGCCGCGATCCGCGCCCAGGCGGGTCCTGCGGCGGCCCAACGGCAGATCCTGTCGGGCGCCGCGTGGACCGCGCTCAAGGGCATCTGCGGGACGGGCGCGACGACGGCCGAGCCCTAGCCCGGCCCTGCGGTCACGATCAAAGGCCGCCAGCTGCGGAAGCGCGGTCGCCGGCGAGCACCGTCCGCCTCCGTCGGCCCCGACCTGCCGAGCGCCTTGCCGGTATACCGAGCAACGGATCGCTGTCGGATTGCCCGTCCCCCGCCTCCGCGACGGGGGCACCCGAGGGGGCGCGGGCGTTGTGACGGCCCGGGCGCCCGGCTCAGGCCGCCCGAACCCAGACCGCGGTGTCGTGGAAGGCGGCGCCGTCGTTGGGCGCGGCCGGCGCGGACCCGATCAGGGTGTTGATGCCCCCGTCCCCGCCCGTGAAGGCCGCGCTCGGCCACAGGCTCTCGATCACCACCACGCCCGGCTGCTGCCCCTCGGCGAGCCGCGCGTGCAGCTGGACCCGGCCGCGGGCGTTGCCGACCTCGACGGCGTCGCCCGTGCCGATCCCGAGCCGCGCGCCATCGGCCGGGTGGATCAGGCAGGTCGGCCGCCCCTCGCGGCGGAGCGACTCCGGCACGTTGGTGAACGTCGCGTTGAGGAACTGGCGGGCCGGCGGGGCGATCATGCGGAACGGGTGCTGCGCGTCGGCGGGCTCGGCCTCCGGCCAGTGATCCGGCAGGGCCGGCATCCCGGCCGCGCGCGGTCCCAGTGCCGCCCAGTCGGGGGCGAAGCGGAACAGTCCGTCGGGATGGCCGAACCCGTTCAGGAAGTGGCTCGCGGCGAAGTCCGGCTGCGCGTCGATCCAGCCCTCCGCCTCCAGCCTGTCGAGGCCGCCCCAGCCGGAGCGCGCGAGGGTCGCGTCGGCGAGGTCCCGGGCGCTCAGGCGGAAGCCCGCGTGCTCCGCGCCGAGCCGGGCGGCGAGCCCGGAGAGAAGCGCGTGGTTCGAGCGGCACGCGCCCGGCGGCTCCAGGATCGCGGGCCCGGCCTGGATGTGGCTGTGGCCGCCGGCGCCGTAGATGTCGTCGTGTTCCAGGAAGGTCGTGGCCGGCAGCACGAGGTCGGCGAGCGCGGCCGTCTCGGTCATGAACTGCTCGTGGACGGCCACGAACACGTCCGGCCGCGCGAGCCCGGCGCGCACCCGGGCGCTGTCGGGCGCGGAGACCGCGGGATTGGCCGACTGGATCAGCATGGCGCGGACCGGCGGGCCGCCCTGCAGGGCGTCGGGATCGTCGGCGAGCACGGCGCCGATCCGGCTCATGTCGAGCTCGCGCACGCCCGGCGCCCTGGCGTCGAGACCCTCCGTCAGGGTCTTGTCCCAGTTGAAGATCGCGGCGTGCTGCCAGAGGGCGCCCCCGCCCTCGTGCTGCCAGGCGCCGGTGACGGTCGGCAGGCAGGTCACCGCGTGCAGGTTCACCGCGCCGTTGCGGCTCCGGGTGAAGCCGAAGCCGCAGCGGATGTAGCTGCGCGGCGTGCGGCCGTAGAGGGCCGCGAAGGCCTCGATCGCGGCGGGCTCCAGGCCGGTGATCGCCGCCGCCCATTCGGGCGTGCGCGACGCCAGGTGCGCCTCCAGCGCGGCCGTGACCTGCGCGTGGGCCGCGAGATAGGCCCGGTCCGCGTGACCGTCGCGGAACAGGACGTGGAGCACCGCGCAGGCCAGCGCCCCGTCGGTGCCGGGCCGTGGCGCCAGGTGGAGGTCGGCGGCCGCCGCGGTCCCGGTGCGGTACGGATCGATCACCACCAGCTTGGCGCCCCGCGTCTTGCGGGCGCGGCTGATGTGGGTCATCGCGTTGACCTGCGTGCTCACCGGGTTGCCGCCCCAGACAACGATCAGGTCGGAGAGCGCCATCTCGCGGGGATCGGGGCCGGCGATCCGGCCGACCCCGGCGCTCCAGCCCGCGATCGCGACCGCCGTGCAGATCGTGCGCTTGCGCCGCGAGTAGCCCATCACGTGGGTGAGCCGGTGGATGCCGTCGCGCTGGACCAGGCCCATGGTCCCGCCCGAATTGTACGGCCAGACCGCCTCCGCGCCCCAACGGTCCGCCGCCTCCGAGAAGGCCTCGGCCAGCCGGTCGAGCGCAGCGTCCCAGGAGATCCGGCGCCACGCCCCGCCGCCTTTCGGGCCGACGCGCTCCATCGGGTGGAGGATCCGGTCCGGGTGGTGGACGCGCTCGCCGTAGCGGCTGACCTTCGCGCAGATCACGCCGGCCGTGTAGGGATTGTCGCCGCCCCGGACCGAGACGACGCGCCCGTCCGCGACTTGCACGTCGAGGCTGCAGGCAGAGGGACAATCGTGCGGGCAGACGGTCCGGACCAAGCGACGAACTCCCGTGGCGCCAGCATGGGGAAGCAAGGACCGTGCGGTTCTGGGCCTTCGGCCGGAGGATCGCAAGGCGTGTCGCCACCGGTCCCTCGGCGCAGGGCGCCCGACATCGCCGACAGGGCGCCGATCACCTGGACCGCCTCGGCCACGTGCGTCGCCGCGGAGGCGACCTCGCCGCCCTCACCCGCGCAGGGTCCGCGCGCGCCCGCGGACCGCAGGGGATGCTCGCGGCGGAAAGGCTGCGCGGCCGCGGAGCGCGCGCTTAGCTCACCGCGTCGAGGGACGTCTGCGCGATGCGGAACGCGAGCTGCTTGAGGGCGACCGCGCACGCGTTGGTGACGTGGAGGCGGGCCAGTTGCTCGGCCTTCGCGGCGTCCCGGGCCTGGAAGGCCGCGACGAGGGCGTCGATCTCGGCGAGGCTGTGCGGCAGCCGCTCGGGATGCATCAGGGACGTCGCGCGCAGCAGGTTGATCCGGGAGTAGAAGCCGCGAAGGGTCTCGCGGACCAGATCGTTCCCGCAATGGCTGAGCATGACGTCGTACAGGATGCCCTTGGCGCGCAGGACACAGTCGGTGTCGCCGGAGCCGGCAGCCTCGCGCAGGTCCGCGGCAGCCCGGCCGAACTGCTGGATGGCGGCGTCCGTGGCCTGGGTGGCGAATTCGTGCGCCGCGTAACCCTCCAGCACGGCCCGCAGCGCGTAGAGCTGCCGGGCCTCCTCCACCGAGATCGAGGCCACGACCGGGCCGCGATGCGGCACCGTGTGGACGAGCTTCTCGGCCTCGAGCCGGCGCAGGGCCTCGCGCACGGAGGCGCGGCTGACGCCGAGCCCCTCGCACAACTCGCGCTCGATCAGCCGCTCGCCGGGGGCGTAGACGCCGGACGTGATCGCCTCGCGGACGGCGTCCTCGACCTTTTGCCGGAGCGTGTCAGGCTGGATGGCCCTGATCTTGTTCATGGGTGGGTGTTGGGGGATCGCGGCTGGGCCGAACGGGTGACACGGCGCGGCCCCGGGTGGCAAGGCGTGCACCGGAGCGCGTCCGTCAGCCCCGGCCCCGCGCGGCCAGCTCGTCGCGCAGGATCGGCGCGGCCAGCTCCGCGCCGTGCATGCCGATCAGGCTGACGATCTCGAGAAACTCCATGAGCTCCTCCTTGGTCGCCCCGTAGCCGAGCGCGTTCTTCATGTGCATCTTCAGCCCCGGCACGTAGAGGTGCGTCGCCGCCGCGTCGAAGGCGCAGTAGACGAACTCCTTCATCTTCGGCGTCAGCACGCCGTGGCGCCAGGGCCAGGCCGAGAAGTCGAGATAGCCCTCGAACAGGTCGGGATCGAGCTCGAGGAGACCGTCCCAGAACGCGTGCCAGTAGCCCCGGTCGCGGGTGAAGTCGGATTTCAGCTGCTCCTGCCGCGGCGTCAGCGGCGCGGGGCCGCTCCGCTCGCCGGCCTCCTCCAGCACCTCCAGCAGCAGCGGCACGCCGATGTTGCAGGCGTGGATGCCGAGCGTCGCCGTCAGGGCGAGCACCTCCGTGATCTCGTCGACCGTCGCGCCCGCGTCGAGGGCGTTGCGGATCTGGCGGCGGGTCCCGGGCGCGTAGAGGTGGGTCGCGGCCGTCGCGGCCGAGAGCGCGATCAGGGCGCGGTCCTTGGCGCCGAGATGGTTCTTGCGCACGGGGACCATCGCCAGCCGCGCCCAGGCGTCGAGGAAGCCCGGGGCCAGCTCGGCCAGGGCCGCCTGCTCCGCGTCCCAGTAGCCGAGCTCGCCCTGGACGGTGTGCCGGAGGCTCTCCGGGCTCGGCGCGGGCCCGGTCATGCCGTGGCTCCGGCGTAATCGGCCTCGACCACTTCGTCCTGCCAGTCGGTCTTGCCGAGCGAGATCGCCGTGTGGAGCAGGTAGCTGTCGGCGGCCGCGCCGTGCCAGTGCCGCTCGTCCGCGGGGATCCAGACGGTGTCGCCCGCCCGGATCGGCTGCGCCTGCTGGCCCGCGACGCAGATCCAGCCCTTGCCGGCGGTGACCTGCAGGATCTGGCCCTGCGCGTGCGCGTGCCAGAAGGTCCGCGCGCCGGGCGTGAAGAAGACGTTGTTGATCATCACGCCGCCCGTCGACGGCATCACCGGGTCGGCCCAGACCTGCCCGGTGAAGGTCGGCCCGCGGCTCTCGGACTTCGCGCTGCTCTCGCGACCGTGGAAGATCTGCATCGTATCCTCTCAGTTCTCGTGTCGGTTGCCGTGGAGCCGGACACCGCCGGAGACGTCGCCGATGGCGTCGACGACGCGGTTGGAGATGACGTCGCCGTAGCCGAGCGCCGTGGCGAGGCCGAAGCTCGCCATCGGGCCGGACGCGTTGAGGGAGGCGACGCCGAGCTCGTGCAGGAGATCGGTGTAGAGCACGACGTCCTTGGTCATCAGCTTGCCGGTCAGGCCGCCTTCCAGGTAGTCGCCGTCCACGATCTTGGGGAAACGGTTCAGCGTCGCGAAGTTGACGCCGCTGGAGGCGTTCAGCACCTCCAGGAGCCGGTGCAGGTCGAGTCCGGCCTTCCGGCCCGCGACCATGACCTCCGCGGTGGCGGCGAGGCTGACCGCGTTCAGGAAGTTGTTGAGCAGCTTGGTCGTGTGGCCGGCGCCGGAGCCACCCATCACGACGACCTTCTGGGCGATCGGCGCGAACACCCAGCCCAGCCGGTCGATGACGGCGGGATCGCCGCCGACCATCAGGGTCAGCGTGCCTTTCTCGGCCGCGGCGGCGCCACCGGAAATGCCCGCATCCACGTAGGCGACGCCGCGCTCGGCCAGCGCCGCGGCGATGCGGCGCGTCGAGCTCGCCGCGGCCGTGCTGAGGTCGACGACGATCTGCCCGTCCCGGCAGCCCGCGAGGACCCCGCCCTCGCCGAGCACGACGCGCTCGACCACCTTGCTGTCGGGCAGGGACATCAGGACCACGTCCGCTTCACCGACGACCGCGGCGATCGAGGCCGCGTCCGTCGCACCCCAGCGCGAGGCGGCCTCCCGGTCGGTGTCGAAGCCGACCACATCGATCCCCGCCCCGGTCAGGCGGCGGGTCATGCGGCCGCCCATGTTGCCGAGACCGATGAAGCCGATCCGGTTCCCGTTCATGCTGCGTCCTCCGCGCGGCGTCCGGCTCAGTGGCCGGTGCCGAAATCGACGTCCTTGGTCTCCGGCCCGATGAGGGCGCCCACGGTGCCGATCAGGCCGCCGACGATCAGCAGCGCCACGGGCGTCAGCGCGAGCGGCATCAGCGCGCTCAGCCAGTCCATGTAGAAGGCGTAGAAGGACGGGATCACCACCGAGAGGCTGAAGCCGATGCCGAAGCCGGTGGCGCGGACATCCGTGGCGAAGCGCTCGTTGATGTAGGTGACGATGACGCCCCAGGGCGAGGTCACGATGACCGCCAGGAGGCTGACCAGCAGCACGCGGGTGCCGAACGCCATGTCGGGCGTGACGGTCAGCGTGTAGAGGATGTACGCGCCCACCGTCGCGATCAGCGGGCCGACGATCACGAAGAACCGCCGGCGGCCGATGAGCTGCCCCAGCAGGCCGGAGCCGATGTAGCTGAAGAACAGGATCGTGTAGCAGATCATCAGCGTCGCGGTCAGCGCGAAGCCGTTGAGGTGCAGGGTCTTCACCAGCAACCCGGTCGGCATGTAGATCGTGATGATGTTCTGCGTCGTCCAGAAGCCGGTCATCAGCAGCAGGACCTGCAGGAGGTCGCGGCCGCCCTTCCCGGAGAACAGGCCCGCCATGGGCGATGCCTCGGCCTGTTCGGCCCCGGCGGCCTCCTTCTTCCAGACCTCCGATTCCGAGACCTTGTGGATGTAGTAGAGGGCGAGCAGACCGGCCAAAGCGGCGCCGACGATGAAGGGGATGCGCCAGCCCCAGACCGTGTAGGGCGACCCGGGCCCGTCGAGCGGGAACAGGTAGAACATCAGCATCGTGATGAGGTTGATGCTGACATAGGCGGCCGGGAAGCCCGCGATGATCAGGCCGCCGACGAAGCCGCGCTTGTCCTTCTTGGAATACTCGATAGCGAGCGGCATCGCGCCCGTGTAGCCGCCGCCGAGGAAGATCCCGTCGAGGAAGCGCAGCAGCACCAGCAGGATGTACGAGGCGAGACCGAGCGTCTCGTAGCCCGGCAGCAGGCCGATCAGCAGGGTGATCACGCCGAACCCGGCCACCGAGTAGATCGAGGCGGCCCGGCGCCCGACCTTGTCGGCGATGAGACCGAAGATCAGGGCACCGATCGGGCGGCCGAGCAGAGTGGTGATGAACACCAGCGAGGCCAGCACCGTCTCCATCTGGGGAGACAGGTTCTTCGGCTGGAACATGAACATCACCGGCGCCAGCGCGACCACCGGCAGGTAGATGTCGAACATGTCGATGTATTCGGAGAAGAACGCGCCGCGGATGGCGCTCTTCCGCTTCTCCTCGATCGACTGGGACGCGGCCGGGCGCGCGCCCGCCGTGTCCGTTGCCAAGGCCGCCGACGTGACCGACATGGCGTCTCCCTCCCTGTTCGTCTGCCGCGCAATTTTCTGACTGCGTCGGACCTGGGCGCGGGTGCGGGCTCAGCGCCCGCTGGCGTGCTCTCTGTCCCAATCGGCGATCGCCGCGGAGGCGGTCCGGAAGGCGGCCAGGGCCGCCGGGGCGCCGCAATAGACGAGCGCCTGCATCAGCACGGCCTGGATCTCGTCCTTGGTCACGCCGTTGTTGAGCGCGCCTTTAACGTGGACGCCGAGCTCGTGGTGCTGGTTCATCGCGGTCAGCATCGCGATGTTGAGCATGCTGCGGGTCTTGAACGGCAGCGCCTCGTCGCCCCAGACCGCCCCCCAGCAATACTCGGTCACGAGCCGCTGGACCGGACGGTTGAACGCGTCGGCATTGGCCCAGGACTTCTCGACATGGGCGGCGCCGAGGACGGTCTTGCGGTTCTCGAAACCCTGGCCGAACAGCTCGCTCTCGTCGGACATCTGGTTCTCCTGGTCGGGGCCGTCGCGCGGAGGCGCCGGCCGCATCGCGCGGGACGGATCAGTCGAGGCCGAAGCCGATCATCGCCTTCGTCTCGAGGTATTCCTGGAGACCGGCCTCGCCCCATTCCCGGCCGTTGCCGGACTGGCGGTAGCCGCCGAAGGGCGCGTGGACGTCCGGGGGCGGGTAGTTGATGTGGACCTGCCCGCCGACCAGCCGCCGCGCCACGGCGCGCGCCCGGTCGCGGTCCCGCCCCTGGACGTAGGCGGCGAGCCCGTAGCGCGAGCCGTTAGCGATCGCCACGGCGTCGTCCTCGCTGTCGTAGGCGAGGATCGACAGGACCGGGCCGAAGATCTCCTCCCGCGCGATGGTCATGTCGGGGGTCACGTCGGCGAAGACCGTCGGGCGGACGTAGAAGCCGCAGTCGAGGTGGTCCGGCCGCTCCGGGCCGCCGACGACGAGCCGCGCACCCTCCGCGATGCCGGTGCGGATCAGCCCGACGACGCGCTCGTACTGGGTGCGGTTGACCACCGGGCCGAGATCCGTCTCGGGGTCCGCGGTCGGGCCGAGCCGGAAGCCGGCCGCCGCCTCGGCCGCGATGGCGGCCGCCTCGTCCATCCGGGCCCGGGGCACGAGCATCCGCGTCGGGATCGAGCAGGACTGGCCGGAATTCGTGCAGCAGGCCGCGACGCCGCGCCGGACCGCCTGGTCGAAGTCGACGTCCTCGAGCAGGATGTTGGCGGACTTGCCGCCGAGCTCCTGCGCGACGCGCTTGATGGTCGGGGCCGCCGCCCGGGCGATCTCGATTCCGGCGCGGGTCGATCCGGTGAACGAGACCATGTCGATCCCCGGATGCGCCGCGATCGCGGCGCCGACGCCGGGGCCGTCCCCGTTCACGAGGTTGAACACGCCCGGCGGCACGCCGGCATCGTGCAGGACCTGCGCGAACAGCATCGCGCTGACGGCCGAGTACTCGCTGGGCTTCAGCACCATCGTGCAGCCCGCCGCGAGCGCCGGGGCGATCTTCACGACGATCTGGTTGATCGGCCAGTTCCAGGGGGTGATCAGGCCGCAGACGCCGATCGGCTCGCGCCGGATCCGGGTGGTGCCGCGATCCTCCTCGAAGGCGAAGCGCTCCATCACCGCGATGAGCGCGTTGAGGTGCACCGGCCCGCGCGCCGCCTGCCCCTTGCGGGCGAAGCCGATGGGCGAGCCCATCTCCTGCCGGATCGTCTCCGCGAAGATCTCGAACCGCTCCTCGAAGAGCGCGAGGATCCGGCGCAGGAGCGCGACGCGTTCGGCGGGCGCCGTCTCCGAGAAGGCCGGGAAGGCGGCGCGTGCCGCGCGCACGGCCCGGTCGACATCCTCGGCATTGCCGAGCGCGAGGGTGCCGAACGCCGTCTCGGTGGCGGGGTCGATCAGCGGGAACGGCCGGGCCGCAGCCGGCTCGACCCAGGCGCCGTCGATGTAGAAGCGGCTTAGGTCCGGGAGCGCCATCGTCTCAGGCTCCCTCGGCCAGCAGGCGGTACATCTCGGTGTGGTCGGCCGCGGGCCCGACCTCGCCGGCGATCGCGTGCCAGGTCTCGATGCAGTGCCGGCCGAACCCGAGCGGGTAGTCGACCGATTGTGCCAGGGCCCCGGCGATGCCGAGATCCTTGTCCATCAGCTTCAGGGAGAAGCCCGAGGCGAAACTGCCGCTGAGCATGAACTGCTTGACCTTGTTCTCGGAGGTGTTGCTGCGCCCGGACGAGGCGTTGAGCACGTCGGTCATGGCCTCCGGCGCGATGCCGAAGCGCTGCGCCACGTGGAGCGCTTCGACCGTGGCGAGCAGGCCCGCGGCGGAGACGAAATTGTTCAGCGCCTTGGCGGCGTGGCCCGATCCCACTTGGCCGATATGCAGGACGGATGAGCCCATCGCCTCCAGCACCGGCCGCCAGCGGGCGAGGAGATCCGCCTCGCCGCCGACCAGGATCGCGAGCGTGCCGTCCACCGCCCGCCGCACCCCGCCCGAGACCGGCGCGTCGAGATAGCCGATCCCCTTCCCGGCGAGCGTCTCGCCGAGGGCGCGGGACCGGACCGGCTCCGAGGAACTCATGTCGATCACGGTAGCGCCGGCCGGGAGCGCGTCGGCCCAGCCCTCGTCGAGCAGCACCGCCTCGACGATGGCCGAGTTCGGCAGCATCGTGATCAGCAGGTCGAGTTCGGACGCGTTCTCCCGCGTGAGCGTCGCCGCGCCGAGATCCCGGGCGAGCGCGTCGGTCCGGCCCGCGTCCGCGTCGAGCAGGCGCAGCGCGTGCCCCGCTCGGGCGAGGCATCGGCTCATGGGGTCGCCCATCATGCCGAGGCCGATGACGCCGATGGTTCTCTGTTCCATGCCGTGAATGTCCCTCTGGGCGACGACCGGAGACGCCCGCCGCGTGTCCCCGTCAGCGCAGGGCGGAGAAGTCCGTGGGGGCGAGGAAGGTGTTCTCGATCCGGGCGACGATCGGCCGGTCCTTCTCGGTCTCGGCGCGGGCGGCGATCCAGTCCGGATCGGCCTGGAAGGCGTTCCAGCGCGCCTCGCGCTGGGCCATGTCGTCCCACTTGAGCAGGTAGGTGAGTGCGTGGTTGTCGGGCCCGACGAGCGTGGTCCAGAATCCGATCTGCTCGATGCCGTATTTCTGGAAGAAGCCGAGCGTGGTGGAGCGGAACCGCTCCAGCAGGGCCGGCAGCCGGGTTGGGGCGCAGTAGTAGACGCGCATCTCGACGATCATGGAATCCTCCGGTCAGTAGGTCGGTGAAGCGGTCGGAGGCAGGTCGACGCGCGCGATCCAGCCGACGACGTCCTCGGCCGCTGGCGGGTAGATCGCGAGAACCTGCGGATCGTGGCCCGGGACGATGTGATCCTCGGAGTCGGCCAGACGTCGGACCGTCCGGTAGCCCTCGAACATGTCGCCGACGTTGTAGACGATGGGATAGGCGAGCCGGCGTCCGATATTGGCGAAGAAGTGCGCGGCGTCGGAGGCCAGCACGACCCAGCCGCGCGCGGTCCGGACCCGGACGATCTGCAGGCCGTCCGAGTGGCCGCCGACCCGGTGGAGGGTGATCCCCGGATACAGCGTGTCGGTCGTCTCGCGGAAGCGGACGCGATCCTCGAACAGCCGGTCCACCATCGCCTTCACGTCCTCGGCGGCGAAGGGGTGGCGGACCTCCGGGTGGCACATGCACCGGCCGGTGCAGAACGCCATCTCGCGTTCCTGGACGTGGAAGCGGGCCGTCGGGAACAGGTCGTGGTTGCCGGCGTGGTCGTAGTGCAGGTGGGTCAGGACGACGTCCTCGACCCGCAGCGGGTCGACGCCGATCCGGGCCAGCCCCTCCTCGACCGGCCGCACGATGCTGCGGCCCCGCTTCGTCGCCATCGCGCGGTCGAAGCCGGTATCGACGACGATCGTTCGGCCGCCGCCGACGACGACCCAGACGAAGTAGTCGATCGGCATCGGGCCGTCGTGGATGTCCCCGCCGATGAAGTTCTCGCGGGCCATACGGTGATGATGCGCGTACTTGATCGCGTAGATCTCGTAGATCTCTGCGTCCATGCGGGCGTTTCCTTCAGGCGGCCGGTTGATCCGGCTCGTCCTCGCGGATGCCTCTCATCCGCGTGCCGAATGGAGCACATCGTCCGACAATCTGTCAATCAGGCAAGAGCGAGATCGCTCGCGCTGGCTGCGGGCTCCGGTCGGCGACGCCGTGACCGGCTCCCAGTCCGATCAGGCCTGCGCGTTCGGACGGCGCATCGCGAAGCCGAACACCCAGAGGGACAGGCCGAGATTGATCGCCGCCACGGCCAGCATCACCTCCAGCAGCGGCAGGAGGCCGAACTTTTCGGCGAGTAGCCGCAGGCCAGCGGGGTGATCGCCTGGCCAAGGAGCGGGAGGCGGGCGAGCCGGCCCATCGCCGCCGCGTACTCGCGCTGTCCGTAGAGCGCCAGCGGCAGCGTGCCCCGCACGACGGTGCGCATGCCGTTGCCGGCGCCGTAGAGCAGCATCGCGAGCCACGCCATGGCCGGCGAAGTCGCCAGCAGCAGGAGCCCGAGCCCGACGCTGGCGCTCGACAGCAGCAGGGACCAAGCCGGATGGGCGCGGCGGCCGAGGGCGAGTTCGACCACGCGCACGCCGACCTGGGCGGGACCGATCAGGCCGGTCAGGGCCACCGTGGCGGTCGCGCCGACGCCCTGCGCCTGCAGCAGGTTGAGCAGTTGCACCGAGGCGGCGGTCATGATCATCGCCGCCATCGTGAAGGTCACGGCGAGCAGGCGCTCCGCCGGCAGGCGCGCCGCCTCGGCCGAACCGGCCGGCGCGTAGGGCCGGGGTGATACCGCGGGCTCGACCGCTACCCTCCGCGCCGGCAGGGCCCAGGCGAAGAGCGGGACCACGAGGGTCACGGCTAGGATCGCGTAGGTGAGGCAGGCCCCGCGCCAGCCGACCTGATCGACCAGGAACCGCGTCGCCGGCCAGCACAGCGAGACCGCGAAGCCCGACGAGATCGCGATCTGGGTCATCGCCCCGCGGGCGTTGGCGCCGTAGGCCTGGCCGATCGCCGCGAAGAGCGGGTCGTAGAGTGCGGCCGACATGCCGAGACCGGCGACCACCCAGGCGAGCAGGAAAACCGGCAGGGTCTGCGCGAGCGCCATCAGCACGAGGCCGGCCGCGATGATCGTGGCGCCGGCGGCCAGGACCGGCCGCCCGCCGTGGCGCCGGATCATGCGGCCGACGAACGGCGCCGGCAGGCCCGACACGAAGATCGCCAGCGAGAGCGCGCCCACCACCATCGCCTGCGGCCAGCCGGTCTCGGCGACGATCGGGTCCGAGACGACCGCGGTGAGGAAGAACGTGCCGCCCCACAGGACGATCTGCGTCACGCCGAGGGCGGTGTTGCCGGCGATGGTCGGACGCGGCGCCTCGGGCCGCTCGGGACTGCGCGCGGATGGGGCGCCGGGCACGATGATGATGTCTCCGTTGTGTTGAATTCGAAGCGGCAAGGCTTGCGCATCCCTAGCGCGCCACCGGGCCCCGCAGCCCCGCGATCCTTGATCTGCAGCCGTGCACGGGCCTCGGAGCCCGATGCCGGCCGGCCTCAGAGCACTGCCCGCCGAAGCGGCCAGCGGCTCGGCGCGAGAGCGCGTCGAAACAGAGGCATGTGGACCGCGAGGCACGCTCCGGCCACGGGACACGACAGCGGCGCCATCGTCACAGAATGAGGCGCGGGTCCCCTCTCCCGCGCGGGAGAGGGACAGGGTGAGGGACGAGAACTGTCCGGAAGAAGCTCGACCCGAACGCACGTTCATCGCGCGCTCGGTCCTGAGCCTTCCCGCCCCTCACCCCGACCCTCTCCCGCTCGGGAGAGGCAGCCTGTCGCGCCCATCCGGGCCGTCCGCGCGGCTGTCGTGGACCGTGTCCTCCGGCAGGAACCGCGCGACCGCGTCGTGGATCGTCGCGGCGATCTCCGCTTCCCGGCGCTCGAACTCGTCGAGCAGGCCGGACACGGCCACCGCCAGCGGGCGGCCCCGGCTGTCGATGCGCCTGGGCAGCGGGACCGCGATCGAGCCGGCGCCCGGCGTGACGAGGCCGCGGGAGAAGAAGTGCCCGTCCCGCCGCAGCCGCGCCAGGTTGGCCAGGACCGCCGCGAGCGCGATCGGCGGCTGTTCGGCCGGCGCCTCGGCGTTGGTGCGGCGGACCAGCGGACCGATCTCGGCCTCCGGGCTGTCGGCGAGGAGCGCGGTGCCGGTGGCCGACCAGACGACGAGGCGGCGCGTCCCGGGCGGGACGTGGAAGCGCATGGCGGTGCGCGCCTGCAGGACGTGGACGTATTGCGAGAAGATCGCGTTGCGCGCGGCGAGGATCACCGTGCCACCCGTGCGCTCCGACAGGTGCTCGAGCATCCGCACGAGGCTGCCGTCGCGCACCGGCCCCTTGTCGAGCCACGCGCCGAGGAGCGCCACCCGGGGCGACGGCAGGAAGCTGCGGCTCGCCGGGTCGTAGTCGAGGTAGCCGAGGCGCACGAGGCTCTTCAGGAGCACCGAGGTCGAGGATTGCGGAACGCTCAGCCGCTCGGCGATCTCGGAGACCCGGGCCTCGCGCTGGATCTCATCGAACAGCTCCAGGATCTGGAGCACCCGTCCGGCGGACTTCACCAGGGTCAGATCCGAGCCGGCGGGATCCGCCCCCACCGTGAGGTCCGTGGACGCGGCGCCCCGTTCACCGATGCGCTCACCCATGCCCGACCCCGCGAAACGGCGATTCCGGAAGCCGCACGGCTCGCGACGGCACTGGTCTTACCCGCGCGGATCCGTCCCGATCGCGGCGCATCGCTGTCGCAGCTCCCCTCTGCCGCGGCGCGAGCCCGAATGCCGCCTGCCGGCAGTATAGCGCCTGCATGATCGGCGCCTCCCATCACACATGTGATATTCTTCAGCAGAAGGGCGATGGCGGTTGAAGCCGGGTCCGCGCTCTGCCCTACTCGTCCGCGGTGTCGGCTCCGTCTGATGGACCGGCACCGGGAGACCGCGCGGCAAGCGCGGCCCTGTTCGGGAGGAATGCCGATGCCGATCCGCCACGCGGCCGTCGCCGCGCGCCTCCTCGTCGCCGCGCTGACGCTTCCGGCCCTCGGAGCGGTGGCACGGGCCGAGACCGCCTCCGTCCGCATCGGCCTCCAGTACGGCTTGGTCTACCTGCCGGTGATGATCGCGCAGAGCGAGGGGCTGTTCGACAAGCGCGCCAAGGAAGCCGGGCTCGACGGCCTGACCGTGACGCTGACCCGCTTCAGCGGCTCGACGGCGATGAACGACGCGCTGCTGTCCGACAGCGTCGAGCTCGGCACCCTCGGCTCGGCCGGCGCCCTGATCGCCTGGGACAAGACCCGCGGGCGCCAGCAGATCAAGAGCCTGACCGCCCTGAGCTCGGTCGTCTACACGCTGTTCACCGGCAAGCCCGGCGTCGCCGCGCTGAAGGACTTCACCTTCGGCGACAAGGTCGCGGTCCCGGCCTTCAACTCGCCCCAGGCGATCCTGCTGCGGGTCGCGGCGGCGCAGCAGCTCGGCGATTCCGCCAAGGCCGACGCGCTGATGGTGAGCCTGCCCCATCCGGACGCCACCGCGGCGATGCGCGCCGGACAGGGCATCGCCGGCTACTTCGCGACGCCGCCGTTCACGCAGGTCCTGCAGGCGGATCCCAAGATCCGGACGGTCATGACCTCGACCGGCCTGATCGGCAGCGGCGACATCACCGCCGCGACCCTGAACGCCAAGCAGGGCTTCGTCGACGCGAACCCGAAGGTCGCTCAGGCGATCCGCGCCGGGATGGAGGACGCGGTCGCGCTGATCCGCAGCGACCCCAAGCGTGCGGCGACGATCTACCTCGCCTCCGAGCAGGTGCAGATCGACCGCGCGCAGGTCGAGACGATCCTGACCGACGGCTCCATCGTCTACGACGTCGCCCCGAAGGGCATGGTCAACCTCGCCAAGGCGATGGCGGCGCAGGGCTTCCTGCGGAAGGTGCCGGGCGACTGGCAGGAGATCTTCTTCCCCGGCCTCGAGGGCCGCGACGGGAGCTGAGCGGCGCCGGTTCCGCGTCGCCCGCACGTCCCGCCGCTCACGGAGCCCCCACGGAGCCCCGATGCACAGCTTCCGCTTCAGCGCCGAGCCGCTCCCGCCCGAGGCCGAGGCCGCGCGCGCCTCCGTCCGCGCCTTCCTCGACGCGGAACGGGCGGCCGGGCATTTCGTGCCGCACCGGACCTCGTGGACGACCTTCGACGCCGCCTTCAGCCGTCGCGCCGGGGCGGCGGGCCTCATCGGCCTGACCCTGCCGGAGGCCTATGGCGGCCACGGCCGCTCCGGCCTCGTCCGCTTCGTCGTCACCGAGGAGATGCTGGCGGCGGGCGCCCCCTGCGGCGCGCACTGGATCGCCGACCGCCAGTCCGGCCCGCAGATCCTGCGGCACGGCACCGAGGCGGCCAAGCGGGCGATCCTGCCGCGCATCTGCCGGGGCGACTGCGCCTTCGGCATCGGCATGAGCGAGCCGAATTCCGGCTCGGACCTCGCCGCCGTGCGGACCCGCGCGGTGCGCGACGGCGACGATTGGGTGATCAACGGCTCCAAGATCTGGACGACGAACGCCCATCAGGTCGACTACCTGCTGGCCCTGGTGCGGACCGGGGAGCCCGGGCCGGACCGGCACGGCGGGCTGACCCAGTTCATCGTCGACATGGCGGCGCCGGGGGTGACGGTGCGGCCGATCCTCGACCTGTCGGGCCACCACGAGTTCAACGAGGTGTTCTTCACCGACTACCGCGTCCCCGACGCGATGCGGGTCGGTGCCGAGGGCGCGGGCTGGGGTCTCGTCACGGAGGAACTCGCCTTCGAGCGCTCGGGCCCCGACCGCTTCCTGTCGGATTACCGGCTGCTCGTCGAACTCGTCGACCGGATCGGGCCGGAGCCGGACCGGTTCCAGGCGGTCGAGACCGGGCGGATGGTGGCGCAGCTCACCGCGCTGCTGGGCATGTCGGCCTCGGTGGCCCGCCTCCTCGACCAGGGCGTCGTGCCGGGCGTCGAGGCGGCGCTCGTCAAGGATGTCGGCAACGGCTTCGAGCGCGCGGTGCCGGAGATCGCCCGGCGCCTCGTGCCGGTCGAGCCGAGCCTCACCGTGCAGGGCGACGCCTTCCGAGAGGCGCTGGGCGGCGTGACCCTGCGGGCACCCTCCTTCACGCTGCGCGGCGGGACCCGCGAGGTCCTGCGCGGCGTCATAGCCCGGGGGCTGGGGCTGCGATGAGCCGGACGGACCACGCCGAGGCCGGCGACGCGGTCGACGGGATCGTCCTCGATCAGGTCGAGCGTCTGCTCGCCCAGCACCTCACGCCGGCGCTGCTGGCGGCGTGCGACGGTGCCGCGGGCGCGGCCGCCTGGCCGGCGGATCTCTGGGCCGCGCTCGCCGAGAGCGGCCTGCCGCTGGCGCTGGTGCCCGAGGCGGAGGGCGGGATCGGCCTCACCGCCACGACCGCGGCCCAGTTGATCCGGCGATGCGGCCGGGCCGCCCTCCCCTTGCCGCTGCCGGAGACCGTCGCCGGCGCGGCGCTCTGGGCTGCCGCGGGGGGACAGGCGGGCGACGACGCCCTGTCGCTGGTCCCGGGCGGCAGTCCCGTGCGGATCGCGCCGCACGCGGACGGCTTCGTCCTGGACGGAAGGGCCGCGCAGGTGCCCTGGGGCGGTTCGGTCCCCGCCCTGCTCCTCGACGCCGTCGACGCGGCCGGCGTCCCGCATCTCGTCCGGGTCACCGCGCCTGGCACGCTCCGCGACACGCACCACGATCTCGCGGGCGAGCCGCGCGACACGCTCGACCTGACCGGCCGCACCGTCCCGGCCGACGATGTCCGCACCGCGCCGGGCTGGGCCGCCGAAGCGGGCGTGCCGTCCGTCGATTCCGTCGGCGCCTGGGTCCGGGCGCAGCAGATGGTCGGCGCCCTGGAGACCTGCCTCGGCTCCGCCCTCGATCACGCCCAGGAGCGGCAGCAGTTCGGCCGGCCGCTCGCCAAGTTCCAGGCGATCCAGCACATGCTGGCCGAGGCCGCGGGCCACGTCGCGGCGGCGACCGCGGCCGCCGATCTCGCGGCCGCCTGCTGGAGCGACCCGCGCTTCGTCCTCGCCACCGCCGTCGCGAAGGCGCGCTGCGGCGAGGCGGCGGGGCACGTCGCGGCGATCGGCCATCAAATCCACGGCGCCATGGGCTTCACCCAGGAGCACCCGCTCCACCGCGCGACGCGGCGGCTCTGGTCCTGGCGCGACGAGTTCGGATCCGACGCCCTCTGGCAGGAGCGGATCGGGCGCGCGGTCTGCGCCGGCGGCGGCGCGGCCCTCTGGCCGATGCTGGTCCGGCTCCGCGGCGGCGCCGGCTGAGATGGGAGACCTGTGCGTGCCGGATCACCCCGTCGAGACCCACCCCGCCGAGACGAACACGGCCGGCCCGCTGGCGGGCGTGCGGGTCGTCGACCTGACCAGCGTGATCATGGGGCCCTCGGCGACGCATATCCTGGCCGATCTCGGCGCCGACGTGATCAAGGTCGAGACGCCGGAAGGCGATTCCTTCCGGCATTACCGGCCCGCCCGGGGCGCCGGGATGGGCGGCAACTTCCTGCACCTCAACCGCAACAAGCGCAGTGTCCGCCTCGACCTGAAGCGGCCGGCGGCGCGGGCCGCCCTCGACCGGCTGATCGTCACCGCGGACGTCTTCGTCCACTCCATGCGGCCCGACGCGATCCTGCGCCTGGGCTACGGCTACGAGCGCGTGCGCGCGCTCAAGCCCGACATCGTCTTCTGCGGCGCCTACGGGTTCGGGGCCGACGGCCCCTACGCCCACAAGGCGGCCTACGACGACCTGATCCAGGCGGGCTCCGGCCTCGCGGCCCTTCAGACAACAGTCACCGGCCAGCCCGGCTACCTGCCCACGGTGCTGTGCGACAAGATCGCCGGTCAGGCCATCGCCTGCGCGATCCTCGCCGCCCTCTACGAGCGCCGGGCCGGCGGCGGCGGGCAGGCGGTCGAGGTGCCGATGTTCGAGACGATGGTGGAGTTCAACTTCGTCGAGCACATGGTCGGCTACGCCTTCGAGCCGCCGCTCGGTCCGCCGGGCTTCAACCGGGTCCTGAGCCCGCGGCGCAAGCCCTACCGGACCCGGGACGGCCACGCCTGCATCCTGCCCTACTCGGACCGGAACTGGCGCGACTTCTTCATCCATACCGGCCGGCTCGAATTCGTGGACGACCCGCGGTTCGCGCCGCTCGCCGTGCGGGTCGACAACATCGAGATCCTCTACGCGCTCGTCGAGGAGGAGGCGCCGCGCAGGACCACCGCCGAGTGGGTGGCGTTCTGCGACTCGGTGAGCATCCCGTGCATGCCGGTCCTCGGCCTGGAGGACCTGCCGGAGGACGAGCACCTGAAGGCGGTGGGCTTCTTCGGCAGCGCCGAGCACCCGAGCGAGGGGCGCTACCGCACCATGCGCAGGCCGGTCTCGTTCAGCGGCAGCCGCTTCGCGATCCGCCGCCACGCCCCCCGGCACGGCGAGCACACCGCCGAAGTCCTGGCCGAGGCCGGGCTCGAGCCGGCGGAGATCGCCGCCCTGATCGACGCGCCGGACGATCTCGACACCGCGCCCCTGGAGGCCGCCCGATGAGTGTTGAAGCCGAGACCCGAGACGCCGGCGAGGACCTGCTGTTCTCCGTCGCCGACGGGGTGGCGACCATCACGCTGAACCGCCCCGACCGGAAGAACGCCTTCACCTTCCCGATGATCGAGGCCTGGACGGCGGCCCTGCAGCGCTGCCGCACCGACGCGGCGATCCGCGTCGTGGTGGTGACCGGCGCGGGCTCGGCCTTCTGCAGCGGCGGCGACATCGTCGAGATGGGCGAGCGCCTCGACCAGCCGCCGGCCCGGCGCAAGGAGGAGCTCTACGGACGGATCCAGCGCATCCCGCTGACGCTGGAGGATCTCGACAAGCCGGTGATCGCCGCCCTGAACGGCGTGGCCACCGGCGCGGGCCTCGACCTCGCCCTGATGTGCGACCTGCGCTTCGCGGCGCAGAGCGCCCGCTTCGCCGAGACCTACGTGCGCGTCGGTCTCGTCCCCGGCGCGGGCGGCGCCCATTTCCTGCCCCGCCTCGTCGGGACCGCGAAGGCGCTGGAGCTGTTCTTCACCGGCGACTTCGTCGACGCCGACGAGGCGCTCCGGATCGGCCTCGTCAACGGCGTCCACGCCGACGCGGACCTGATGCCGGCCGTGGCGGCGCTCGCGCGCAAGATCGCCAAGGCGCCGCCGCTGACGCTGAGCCTGATCAAGCGGGCGGTCTACCAGGGGATGCGCAACGACCTGCGCACGAACCTCGACCTGATCTCCTCGCACTACGCCGTCGTCACCGCCACGCCCGAGCACCGGGAGGCGGTGCAGGCCTTCATCGGTGGGCGAGACAGGACCTGAAGCGTCCGGGCCCGGTCCCGTTGTCGCCCGCATCAAGACAGAAACGTTCGGCGCGCGCGACATCTTCCCCCGGGCGTCGCACTTTCGCGCTTGTCGCCACCGCGCCCACCTGCAAGTCTATCCAAAATTCAATCCGCGCAACGACGCGGACCTAACGTCTGGGAGGACGCGATGACGGCTCGGATTCTCGGTGCGCTCGTGTGTGCGCTCGCCCTCGCGGTGCCGGCCGCGGCGCAGGCCCCGATCGTCATCAAGTTCAGCCACGTCACCACCACCGACACGCCCAAGGGCCAGGGCGCCGAGCGTTTCAAGCAGCTCGCCGAGGAGCGCACCAAGGGTGCGGTCAAGGTCGAGATCTACCCGAACAGCACGCTCTACAAAGACAAGGAAGAGGTCGAGATGCTCCAGCTCGGCGCCGTGCAGATGCTGGCGCCGTCGACGAGCAAGTTCGGGCCCCTCGGCGTGAAGGAGTTCGAGGCCTTCGACCTGCCCTACATCTTCCCCAACGAGCAGGTGCTGCGGCGCGTCCAGGACGGGTCGATCGGCCAGGGCCTGTTCAAGAAGCTCGAATCCAAGGGGATCAAGGGCCTCGGCTACTGGGACAACGGCTTCAAGATCCTCACAGCCAACAAGCCCATGCACGTCCCCGAGGACATGAAGGGCTTGAAGTTCCGGATCCAGTCCTCGAAGGTTCTTGAGGCGCAGTTCAAGCAGCTCGGCGCGCTGCCGCAGGTGCTGGCCTTCTCCGAACTCTACCAGGCTCTGCAGACCGGCGTGGTCGACGGCCAGGAGAACCCGCCCTCGAACGTGACGACCCAGAAGATCAACGAGGTGCAGAAGCACGCCACCCTGACCTATCACGGCTACATCGGCTACGCGGTCATCGTGAACAAGGGCTTCTGGGACGGCCTGCCCGCCGACATCCGCACGACGCTCGAGGGCGCCATCAAGGACGCGACCGCCTACGAGCACGAGATCGCCGACAAGCAGAACGAGAAGGCGCTCGCCGACATCCGCGCCACCGGCAAGACCGAGGTCTACACGCCGAGCGAGGCCGAGAACGCCGCGTGGCGCAAGGCGCTCGCGCCGGTCCAGCGCGAGATGGCCTCCCGCGTCGGCAAGGATCTGGTCGCGGCGCTCAACAAGGAAGCCGAGGCGGCGCCCAACAACTGATCCCGCCGCCGCGCCACCCGGACCGACCATGTTGCTGAAACTTCTCGATCGGCTCGAAGAGGTGCTGATCGGAACGCTGATGGCGGCCGCGACCGTCATCACCTTCGCCACGGTGGTGCACCGGTTCCTCTCCGGCATCCCGGCGCTGCAGGACTACACCGACCGGATCGACTTCGGCTGGTCGCAGGAACTGTGCATCTACATGTTCATCTGGGTCGCGAAGTTCGGCGCGGCCTACGGCGTGCGCACCGGCATCCATGTCGGCGTCGACGTCCTGGTCAACCGCCTGCCGCCGGGGGCGCGGCGGGTCATGGTCCTGGTCAGCCTCGCGGCGGGCGCCCTGTTCACCGGGATCGTCGGCACGCTCGGCACGAACTTCGTCTGGCGCATCGGCCACACCGATCAGACGACGCCCGACATGGAGATCCCGGTCTGGATCGTCTACCTCGCGATCCCGCTCGGCTCCTACCTGATGTGCTTCCGCTTCCTGCAGGTCGCCTGGGGCTACTGGACGACCGGGCACCTGCCCGCCCGCGACCACGCCCACGTCGACGGCGTCCGGACCGTCGAGGGCGTCGACCCGATCCAGCTCGGCCGCGAGGGAGGCCCCGCATGAGCGGCCTGATCATCTTCGGGCTGCTCATCGCCCTCATGCTCACCGGGATGCCGATCTCGATCGCGCTCGGCCTGACGGTGCTGACCTTCCTGTTCACCCTGACGCAGGTGCCGATCGAGAGCGTCGCGCTCAAGCTGTTCACCGGGATCGAGAACTTCTCGATCATGGCGATCCCGTTCTTCATCCTCGCCGGCAACTTCCTGGCCCATGGCGGCGTGGCGCGGCGGATGATCGCCTTCACGACCTCGCTCGTCGGGCACTGGCCGGGCGGCCTCGGGCTCGCGGGCGTCGTCGCCTGCGCGCTGTTCGCCGCCGTGTCGGGGTCGAGCGTCGCGACCGTGGTGGCGATCGGCTCGATCATCCTGCCCGCCATGGTGGCCGAGGGCTACCCGCGCCGCTTCGGCGCGGGGGTGATCACCACCTCGGGGGCGCTCGGCATCCTCGTGCCGCCCTCGATCATCCTCGTGCTCTACGGGGTGTCGACGAATTCCTCGATCGGCAACCTGTTCCTGGCCGGGGTGATGCCCGGCATCGTCCTGTCGGCGATGCTGGCGAGCGTCACCTTCGTCATCGCCAAGCGCCGCGGCTACCCGCGCATGCCGAAGGCCTCCTGGGCCGAGCGCCTGCGCGCGTTCCGCGAGAGCGCCTGGGGCCTGTTCCTCGTGGTGATGGTGATCGGCGGCATCTACGCCGGCATCTTCACGCCGACCGAGGCGGCCGCGACCGCCGCCGTCTACGCCTTCGTCATCGCGGTGTTCGTCTACCGCGACCTGAAGCTGTCGGACGTGCCCCGCGTGCTCCTCGCCTCCGCCAACATGAGCGCGATGCTGCTCTACATCATCACCAACGCGGTGCTGTTCTCCTTCCTGATGACGTCGGAGAACATCCCGCAGACGATGGCGGCGTGGCTGATCGCCATGAACTTCAGCCCGCTGGTCTTCCTGCTCGTCGTCAACATCATCCTGCTGATCGCCGGCAACGTGATGGAGCCGTCCTCGATCCTGCTGATCATGGCGCCGATCCTGTTCCCGATCGCCGTCAAGCTCGGGATCGACCCGATCCATTTCGGGATCATCATGGCGGTCAACATGGAGGTCGGCCTGTGCCACCCGCCGGTCGGGCTCAACCTCTACGTCGCGAGCGGCATCGCCCATATGGGCATCTCCGAGCTGACGGTCGCGGTGCTGCCCTGGCTGCTGACGATGCTGGCTTTCCTGGTCCTGGTGACCTACTGGCCCGCCCTCTCCCTGTGGCTCCCGCGGGCGCTGGGGGCGATGTGACGGGCGCCGGGCCGCTCGCGCGGGTGCAGCCTAGGGCTCGGCCGGCGTCGCGGCGTCCCGGGGCACGCGGAAATCGACGCGCGCCACCAGCCCTGACCGCGCGGCGGGAGACGCGAGCGTGACCGCTCCGCCGATCCGGTCCGCCAGCGCCCGGACGATGGCGAGGCCGAGGCCGCTGCCCTCCGGCCCGTCCCGGGACGCGACGCGGTAGAACCGCTCGAAGACCTTCTCGCGCGCCTCGGGCGGGATGCCCGGCCCCTCGTCCTCGACCTCCGCGCAGGCACCGACCTCCGTGCGGCGGACGCGGAGCGTGGTGGTGCCCCTGGCCCGGTTGTAGCGGATCGCGTTGTCCACGAGGTTGGTCAGGATCTCGCCGACGATGAACGGATCGCCCACGACCGGCATCGGGCCGTCGGGACGATCGAGCGCGATCTCGGCGCCGCGCGCGAGGGCGTGGGGCACCTGCTCGGTGACCACGCGGGTCGCGACGTCGTTCAGGTCCGCGACCGCGGCCGGCGCCCCCGTCTCGGCAAGACCCTCGTCGGCGCGTGCCAGGGCGATCAGCTGCGACAGGAGCCGTTCCAGGCGCCGCGCGGCGCCGTCGATGTCGTCGATCGTGGCGGCCTGGGCCGCGTCGCCGGGCGGGGTCCGGCGGAGCAGTTCCACGTGCATCCGCAGGACGGCGAGCGGGGTTCTCAGCTGGTGCGAGGCGTCGGACGTGAAGCTGCGCTCGCCCGCGATCGCCTGCTCCAGACGGTGGAGCAGTGTGTTGAGGGCGAAAACCGGGGCCAGCGCCTCGCGGGGCACCCCGGCCACGTCGAGCGGCTGCAGGTTGATCGCGCCCGGGACCGCCCGCCGGCCGATCGCGTCGCTCAACCGGGTCAGCGGCCTGAGGCTGCTGTCGATGCTGTACCAGGACAGGGCCCCGATCAGGCCCAGCAGCCCGAGTTCGGCGAGGGCGAGTCCCGCGAGCAGGCGTCGCTCCAGGGTCTGGCGGGCCTCGCGCGTCTCGGCGACCTGCACGAGGACCGGGCTCGGCTTCCCGTAGACCCGCCGCGCCTGGGCGGCGATCCGCACGCTCGCCCCGCGGACGACGCCGTCGCGATGGATCGTCACCCCGGGCTGCAGGGCGCCAACATCCGGGATCGGCAGATCCCGGTAGCCGGTCACCAGCTCCCCGAGATAGGTGACGCCGTAGTAGATCCGGTCCTGGGCCTGGCTCTCGAGCATCCCGAGGGCGACGCGGGGCAGGTCGACCGAGACCTCGCCGTCCTCCACCGTCAGCCGCTCGGCGATCGCCAGGACGGAGCCGTCGAGCAGGCGGTCGTGGGTCGTCTCCACCACGTTCCGGATCACCAGCGCGCCCGCGAAGCCGAGCGCCAGCGCCAGCGCGAGGGCCGGGAGCAGCATGCGGACCAGCAGGCGCCGCCGGATCGAGGGGACGCGCGCCTGGGTCACACCGGCATCAGCAGGTAGCCGAGGCCGCGGATGGTGCGGATCTCGGGCCCGTGCGGCTGCAGCTTCTTCCGGAGACGCGCGACGTAGAGCTCGAGGGCGTTCGGCGCGACAGCCTCGTCGAAGCCGAAGATCTCCGCGCTCAGCCGCTCCTTCGGGACGGGCTTCCCGGCGCGGGTCATCAGGATGGTCAGGACGGCGAGTTCGCGCCGCCGCAGCGCGACGGGCGCCCCGTCGAGGGTGACGGTGCCCGATGCCCGGTCGAGCTCCAGCGTGCCGCAGCGCAGGACCGGGTTCGGCACCGCCTGCCCGCGGCGCACCAGGGCCCGGACCCGCGCCTCGAACTCGGCGAGGTCGAAGGGCTTGAGCAGGTAGTCGTCCGCCCCGAGATCGAGGCCGCGGACCCGGTCGGTGATGGCGTCCCGCGCGGTCAGTACCATCACGGGAACGGTCGAGCCGGCCGCCCGGACCGCCTTGAGCACCTCGAAGCCCGGCAGGCCCGGCAGCCCGAGATCGAGGACGACGAGGCTGTAGGGTTCGCTCGTCGCGAGCCGGACCGCGTCGGCCCCGTCCGCCTCGTGGTCGACGGCGTATCCGCCCTGCCGGAGGGCGGCGATCAGGCCGCGCGCCAGGGCGGCATCGTCCTCGACGACCAGAACGCGCATGCTCCTCCCGTGATCGATTGTCCTGGCCCGGGCGGCGAGCCCGGCCTAGCATTTCCGCCCAGGCGCTGCACAGCAAGGGCACCGGACATCCCGGGCCGACGAAGGGGAGACATCGTTGAGCGTTCGCCACGCCGTCGGGCTTCTCCTGCTGCTGGCCGCCGGCCTCGGCCCGGCCTGGTCGCAGGTCGAACCGCCCCTGACGGCGGGGGACTCGGGCTCCGCCGCGGCGAAGGGTGAGACCGTCGTGGTCGTGGAGGCGACGACGGACGAGGCCGAGGTCGCCGACCTCATCGCGGGCTTCCGCGCGGCCCATCCCGGCGTGGCGGTGTCGTACACCAAGATGAACTCGTCGCGCCTCTACGACGGCTTCGTGGAGGCCGCCGCCGCCGGGACGGGCACGGCCGACATCGTCTGGAGTTCGGCCATGGATCGCCAGATCAAGCTGGTGAACGACGGCTACGCCGCCCGCTACGTGTCCCCCGAGGCCGCGTCGCTGCCGTCATGGGCCGTGTGGCGCAACGAGGCCTTCGGCGTCACGGCGGAGCCGATCGCCATCGCCTACAACAAGACGCTCCTGCCGCGGGAGCGCGTGCCCACGACCCGCGCCGAGCTGATCCGATCCCTGACCGAACAACCGGAGGCCTGGAAGGGCAAGGTCGCCGCCTACGATCCCGAGCGGAGCGGCGTCGGATCGCTGATCCTCGCGCAGGATGCCGAGGTGACGCCCCGGACCTGGGACCTGGTCTCCGCCCTGGGACAGGCCGGGGTGAAGCTCTACACGCGCACCGAGACGATGCTCGACCGGATCGTCGACGGCGAGGCCCTGCTCGCCTACGGCGTGTTCGGCGCCTACGCCCTCGAGCGGGCCAAGCAGGACCCCGTGATCGGCGTCGTGCTGCCGACCGACTACACGCTCCTCGTGTCGCGGATCGCCTTCATCGCCAAGGACGCGCGCCATCCCGCGGCCGCCCGCCTGTTCCTCGACTACATGCTCTCCCGCGAGGGCCAAGCGCGGCTCGCGTCGCGGTCCCTCACGCCGGCGCGCCTGGACGCCCGCCGGGCGGACGATCCGGTCGCGAACGCCCCGGCGCTGCGGCCGGTCTCGGTGGGGCCGGAACTGCTGGCCAACCTCGACCAGATCCGGCGCGCCCGCATGCTGCGGCGCTGGCGGCGGGCGATGGAAGGCCGCTGAGCCGAGACCCGCGACAGCTTCGTGACAGGTTAACGCGCGTATAGCGGCCGCAAGCGCCGCGAAGTCGGCGCGAATACACGGGAGGATTGGTTCACGGCTGCGGCCCGGTCGCCAGGGGCGATCGCGCGCCGACCCGAACCGACGCTTCCCTCGTGCGGTTGCGACCGCTCCAGCGCCTGAGGGAGACAGCAATGATACAGGCCCACTCGTCGAGTTCCAGAGCCGCCACGGTCCTGCGCGTGACCAGCGGCAACTTTCTGGAGATGTTCGACTTCTTCCTGTTCGGCTTCTACGCCACCTACATCTCCAAGACCTTCTTCCCGGTCGGCAACGAGTTCGCCTCGCTGATGCTGACCTTCATGACGTTCGGCGCCGGCTTCCTGATGCGGCCGCTCGGCGCGATCTTCCTCGGCGCCTACGTGGACAGCATCGGCCGCCGCAAAGGGCTGATCGTGACGCTCGGCATCATGGCGGCCGGCACGATCCTGATCGCCTTCGTCCCGGGCTACGGCACGATCGGCCTGTTCGCGCCGTTCCTGGTCCTCGTCGGACGGTTGCTGCAGGGCTTCTCGGCCGGCGTCGAGCTCGGCGGCGTGTCCGTCTACCTGTCCGAGATGGCCACGCCCGGCAACAAGGGCTTCTACGTGTCCTGGCAGTCCGGCAGCCAGCAGGTCGCCGTGATGTTCGCGGCCGTGATCGGCTACATCCTCAACAACGCACTGACCCCCGCCGACATGAATGCCTGGGGATGGCGCATCCCGTTCTTCATCGGCTGCGCGATCGTGCCGTTCCTGTTCTACATCCGGCGGTCGCTGGAGGAGACGGAGGAGTTCCTGAAGCGCAAGCACCGGCCGTCCATGAACGAGGTGTTCGGCTCGCTCGCCCGCAACTGGCAGATCGTGCTGCTCGGCATGCTGCTCGTCGGCATGACCACGATCTCGTTCTACACGATCACCGTGTACACGCCGACCTTCGGCAAGACCGTCCTCAAGCTGTCCGACACCGACAGCCTGCTGGTCACGTTCTGCACCGCCCTGTCGAACCTGTTCTGGCTGCCGGTCATGGGGGCGCTGTCCGACCGGATCGGGCGCAAGCCGATCCTGCTCGTCTTCTCGGCGCTGACCCTGCTCACCGCCTACCCGGTGCTGGGCTGGCTCGTGGCCAACGCGAGCTTCGGCAACATGCTGATCGCGCTCCTGTGGCTGTCCTTCCTGTACGGCAGCTACAACGGCGCGATGGTGGTGGCGCTGACCGAGGTCGTCCCGGCGAGCGTGCGCACGGCCGGCTTCTCCCTCGCCTACTCGCTGGCGACCGCCCTGCTCGGCGGCTTCACGCCCCTCGTCTCCACGTGGCTCATCGAGGCCACCGGCAACCGCGCGGCCCCCGGCCTGTGGATGGCCTTCGGGGGCGCCTGCGGCCTCGTCGCCACGCTCCTGATCTACCGCCGCGCGAGCCAGCCGGCCGCTCTGGGCGCCCCGGCCTGATCGCGCCGGCACAGGATCGGCAGGGGGGCCTCGGCCCCCCTGCCGCGTCGGTAGACCCGGCAATCAGGCGAACTGCGGGGCCGCGGTGCTGCTGTGCCGCAGGGTCAGGGCCAGGCAGACGATCGCGAGGACGCAGGCCGCCAGCAGGAGAATGAAGCAGCCGTTCCAGCCGTAATGGTCCGTCGTGTAGCCGACCAGCGCGCTGGCCGCGACCGAGCCGCCGAGATACCCGAACAGGCCCGTGAAGCCGGCCGCCGTGCCGGCCGCCTTCTTCGGCACGAGTTCGAGCGCCTGGAGGCCGATCAGCATCACCGGCCCGTAGATCAGGAAGCCGATGCAGATCAGGGCCGCGAGGTCGACGCCCGGATTGCCCTCGGGATTGAGCCAGTAGACCAGCGTCGCCGCCATGACGCCGAACATGAACACCACGCCCGTGGCGCCGCGGTTGCCGCGGAACAGCTTGTCGGACAGCCAGCCGCAGAGAAGGGTGCCGGGAATGCCGGCCCACTCGTAGAGGAAGTAGGCCCAGGAGGTCTTGTCGACCGAGAAGTGCTTGGCCTCCTTCAGGTATGTCGGCGCCCAGTCCAGCACGCCGTAGCGGAGCAGGTAGACGAACACGTTGGCGAACGCGATGTACCAGAGCATCCGGTTCTTCAGCACGTGCTCGACGAAGATCTCGCGCGTGGAGAACTCGCGCTCGTGGTTCGCGTCGTAGCCCTCCGGATAATCCTCCTTCCAGGTCTCCACGGAGGGCAGCCCGCAGGATTGCGGCGTGTCCCGCATGGTCAGGAAGGCGAAGACCGCGACGCCGAGCGCCACGGCGGCGGGCACGTAGAAGGCCGCGTGCCAGTCGTTGAACCAAGCCAGGCCGAGCAGGAAGAGCGGGCCGATCAGGCCGCCGCCGACGTTGTGCGCCACGTTCCAGACCGAGACGACGCCGCCGCGCTCCTTCTGCGACCACCAGTGCACCATCGTGCGGCCGCTCGGCGGCCAGCCCATGCCCTGGAACCAGCCGTTGAGGAACAGCAGCACGAACATGATGCCGACGCTGGACGTCGCCCAGGGCACGAAGCCGAACAGGAACATCACCAGCGCGGAGAGCACGAGGCCGATCGGCAGGAAGTAGCGCGGGTTGGAGCGGTCCGAGACCATGCCCATCAGGAACTTGGACAGGCCGTACGCGATGGCCACCGCGGAGAGCGCGGTGCCGAGCTCACCGCGGCTGTAGCCCTGCTCGACCAGGTAGGGCATGGCCAGCGAGAAGTTCTTGCGCAGCAGGTAATAGCCCGCGTAGCCCAGGAAGATGCCCGCGAAGATCTGCCAGCGCAGCTTGCGGTAAGTCGGATCGACGCGATCCGTCTGAATGGGTGGCCGATGGGCCGCGGGAGCGAGAAAGCCGATCATGGCGCGCCTTGGTGCGTGAGACCGCGGACGGACCCGGGCTCATCCCGGGCGCGTCTCGGATAGGACGGGGTGGTGACGTGCCGCGCTCAGCGTGGCGCCGAAGCGGGTCCCGCGGCGCGCTGATGCGCGATCCGCGCGTCCGGTCTCGACCGGTGGCGTTGGTGGACGTCCTGGTCCGGTCGCGGCATCGTTTCCTCCTGTTGTGCGGCGCATCTCCGGCTCGGCCGGGTCGCCGTCTCGCGATTCTTCTGCGTCGGCGCGCGGCGACCGGCTCAGCCGGCGGCCACCGCGCTGTCGTGCCGGACGGTCATGGCGGTGATCCTCGCCCGCAGCGCCGCAACCTCGTCGGCCGAGAAGGCGAGGCCGAGCTTGGACCGACGCCAGAGCACGTCCTCGGCGGTGCGGGCCCATTCCCGGTCCATCATCCAGCGCAGCTCGCCCTCGTGGAGGCCGTGCCCCAGATTGGGCCCGAGATTCGCGGCGATGCGCAGCGCGTCCGTCCCGTAGGCGGCCACCATGCGCACGACCGTGGCGGCGGCGAGCTGGGGCGCGGCGCGGGCGAGGCGTGCCTCGATCTCGTCCACCCCGTCCACCGGGAAATTGCCGCCCGGGAGCGGGGCGCTCCCGGTCCAGGAGCGGCCCCGCGCGCCGAGGCGCTGGCCGATCTCCTTCAGGGCATCCTCGGCCAGCTTGCGATAGGTGGTGATCTTGCCGCCGAAGATGTTGAGCACCGCCGCCTCGCCGGCCGCGCCGTCCGTCTTCAGCACGTAGTCGCGCGTCGCCTCCTGCGCCGCGGAGGCGTGGTCGTCGTAGAGCGGGCGCACCCCCGAGAAGGACCAGACGATGTCGTCGCGGCGAAGCGGCGTCGCGAAGTACTCGCTGGCGGCGCTCAGGAGATACGCGGTCTCCTCCTCGGTGATCGCCGCGTCGGCGGGGTCGCCGGAGAAGTCACGGTCCGTCGTGCCGACGAGGGTCGTGTCGTTCGCGTAGGGGATCGCGAAGATGATGCGCCCGTCCGCGTTCTGGAAGATGAAGGCCCGGTCGTGATCGTAGAGCTTGCGCATCACGATGTGCGAGCCCTGCACGAGGCGCACGTGCCTGGCCTCGCTCCGGCCGAGCGGACCCTGGATCACCCGGTCGACCCAGGGTCCGGCCGCGTTGACGAGGAAGCGCGCGGCGATCTCCTCCTCGCGGCCGGTCCGAAGCTCGCGCCGGACGATGCGCCACAGATCGCCCTCGCGGCGGACCGAGACGACGCGGGTGCCCACCGCGATCTCGGCGCCCCGCGCCTCGGCATCGCGCGCGTTGAGCACCACGAGGCGCGTGTCGTCGACGCGCGCGTCCGAATACTCGAAGCCGCGCCGGAACTCGGATTTGAGCGGGGCGCCGATCGGGCCGGAGAGGTCGACGGGGCGCGTGCCGGGCAGGCGCTTGCGGCCGCCGAGATGGTCGTAGAGGAACAGCCCGATCCGCAGCAGCCAGGCCGGACGCAGGCCGGTGTGCAGCGGCAGGACGAAGCGCAGCGGGCGCACGATGTGGGGCGCGATGCCCCAGAGCACCTCGCGCTCGGCCAGCGCCTCGCGCACGAGGCGGAACTCGTAGTGCTCCAGGTAGCGCAGGCCACCGTGGATCAGCTTGGTCGACCATGACGAGGTGCCGCTGCCGAGGTCGTTCTGCTCGGTCAGCGAGACCGAGTACCCGCGGCCGGCCGCGTCCCGCGCGATCCCGCAGCCGTTGATCCCCCCGCCGATGACGGCAACGTCGAACGTGCGCATGATCCTCCCCCTTTCGTGTCGCGGCGTCTAACGCGCGACTGCGAAAGCGAGCAAATTGAATACGAAACCAAAGGAAAGTCAACCGAAAGCGATACGCTCAGCGACCGGTTTCGACGAGGCGGACTCCGGAAGCGCGGCAGAGGTCGCGCAGCGTCTCGCTGGGGCAGCGATCGGTCACGAAGGTGCCGACCTGACTGAGCTGGGCGAGCCGCACCGGCGCGCTCCGTTCGAACTTCGTGGAATCCGCGACCAGAACGACGTGGCGGGCGTTGGCGATGATCGCCTGGGCGACCCGGACCTCCCGGTAGTCGAAATCGAGGAGCGCCCCGTCCTCGTCGATCGCCGAGGCCCCGATCACCGCGAAATCGACCTTGAACTGGCGGATGAAATCCACCGCCGCCTCCCCGACGATCCCCCCGTCCGAGCGGCGGATCAGGCCGCCCGCCACGATGCACTCGATCTCGGGGCTCGGCCGCAGGGCGAGCGCGACGTTGAGGTTGTTGGTGATCACCATGAGCCCGGAATGGCCGTGAAGCGCCCGGGCGACGGCCTCGGTGGTGGTGCCGATGTTGATGAACAGCGAGGAGCGGTCCGGGATCAGGTCGGCGGCCGCGCGCGCGATCGCCGCCTTCTCGGGCGCCGCCAGCGCGTTGCGGGCCTCGTAGTCGAGGTTCTCGGCCCCCGCGCCGAGGACGGCCCCGCCGTGGATGCGCGACAGGAGGCGCGCGTCGCACAGGTCGTTGAGATCCTTCCGGATGGTCTGCACGCTGACCGCGAACCGGCCGGACAGGGCATCGACCGATACGCGCCCCTCGGTCCGCGCGAGGTCCATGATCGCGTTCTGACGCTCCGAGAGCATGCCTGCAGACCTCCGCGCGACGAAATTGAAACCGTTTTCGGTGCGAGCGCGCCAGCGCTTCGAAAAAGCGAAGGCGCGTTCCGGACCGGTGACACGCCTAGCGGATTCGACCCAGGGAGGAAACGGCGGGACGCCGCAGGCCGGCCCGTCGGCCCGCAGGGCGCGGAGGCAGGACTCGCGGGGCGCGAGCCTTCGGCGCGGCGCCTGCCCCGATCACCTGCCCCGTTGACGATGGGCGCCGGCGCGTCGACAAGCGCCGCGATGCAACGAATTCCGTATTCGGATCGATGACGCGCGCGGCCGTCACGCAGAACTGGTCTCCGGTCGGAGGCGGGGATCTCGGCGACCTGATCCGCGGCCATGACTGGGCGGCGACGCCGCTCGGGGCCATCGACACCTGGCCCGCGCCCGTCCGGACCATCGTCCAGACCTTGCTGCTCTCGCCAGTCCCGACCGTGGCGATCTGGGGTCGCGACGGCATCCTGGTCTACAATCAGGGTTACGCGGAGATCTGCGGCCCGCGCCATCCGGAGGCGCTCGGCGGGCGCCTTCTGGAGCTCTGGCCGGAAGCCCGCGCCTTCAACGCGCGCGTGATCGCGAGCGGCCTGTCCGGTCGCCCGCTCAGCTTCCGCGCCCAGGAACTCGAGCTCTGGCGGCACGGGCGCGCCGAGACGGTCTGGATGGACCTGGAATACACCCCGGTCCTGGACGATCAGGGCACGCCGATCGGCACGCTCGCCACGGTGCTCGACATCACCGAACGCGTCCTCAGCGAGCGTCGGATCGCCGAGAACGAGAGCCGCCTCCGCTTCCTCGACCAGCTGGGTCAGGCAACCGCGCACGCCCGCGACGCCGGCGCGATCCTGGAGATCACCACGCGCCGCGTGGGCGCGCACCTGAACCTGTCGAACTGCGCCTACGCCGACATGGATCCGGACGGCGACGGCTTCACCATCCGCGGCAACTGGCACGCGCCAACATCGCCCTCGATCCTGGGGCATTACAGCCTCGCCGCTTTCGGCGCGCTGGCCGTCCAGGAACTGAATGCCGGCCGGCCCCTCATCATCAACGACAACGCCGCCGAGCTCGCCCCGCACGAGGCCGAGACCTTCCGGGCGATCGGGATCGCGGCCACCATCTGCATGCCGCTCGTGAAGGACGGCCGGCTCGCGGCCCTGATGGCCATCCACCACGCGCAGCCCCACCGCTGGTCGCACGCCGAGCTCGCGCTCATCCGCGAAGTCACCGAGCGCTGCTGGGCGCATATCGAGCGTGTCGGGGCCGAGGCGAGCCTGCGGGTCAGCGAAGCGCGGCTCCGCGCCCTGGTCCACGCGACCTCCGACGTGGTCTACCACATGAGCCCGGACTGGCAGGAGATGCGCCAGCTCGACGGGCGCGGCTTCCTGTCCGACATGGCGGAGCCGAGCGTGCGCTGGCTCGACCGCTACGTCGATCCGGCCGACAGGCCCGAGGTCATGGCGGCCGTCGACGATGCGGTCCGCCGCAAAGGCCTGTTCCAACTCGAGCACCGGGTCCGGCGCGCCGACGGCGGCGTCGGCTGGACGCTGTCGCGCGCGGTGCCGCTGATCGATCGGCACGGGACCGTGACCGAGTGGTTCGGGATGGCGAGCGACGTCACGTTCCGGCACGAGGCCGACGCGCGGCTCAGGGAGAGCGAGGCCCGATTCCGCGCCATGGCGGACGACGCGCCGGTGATGACCTGGATCACCGACGAGACCGGCGCGTGCATCTACCTCAACCGTCGCTGGTACGAGTTCACCGGTCAGGCCGAGGCCGAGGCGCTCGGCCTCGGCTGGCTCGACGCGATCCATCCCGACGACCGCGCCCGCTCCGAAGAGGTGTTCCTGGCGGCGAACGCGGACCGGACGTCGTTCCGCCTGGAATACCGCCTCCGAGACAGGGACGGCCGGTACCGCTGGGCGCTCGACGCCGCGTCGCCGAGACTCGACGCCGACGGCGCGTTCCTCGGCTACTTCGGCTCGGTGATCGACATCGACGAGCGCCGCGAGGCCGAGGCACGGCTGCGCACCCTGACCGACGTCGTGCCGGCCTTCGTCTGGTTCGCCTCGCCGGACGGCCGGCTGCATTTCCTGAACAACCGTTGGTGCGCGTATACCGGCCTCGATACGCGGGCGTCGCTGCCCGATGGCTGGATCGAGGCGGTCCATCCGGACGATCGCGCGCGGACCGCGGCCACCTGGTCGGACGCGCGCGAGCGCGGCGTCACCTACGAGATCGAGGTCCGCTACCGCCGGCACGACGGTGCGTATCGCTGGTACATGGCCCGGGCCGAACCGCTGCGCGATCCCGGCGGGACCATCACCGCCTGGTTCGGCACGTCGACCGACATCCACGACCGCAAGCTCGCCGAAGACGGCCTGCGCGAGTTGAACGAGACCCTCGAGAGCCGTGTCGCCGAACGCACCGGGGAGCTGCTCAAGACCGAGGAGGCGCTGCGCCAGTCGCAGAAGATGGAGGCCGTGGGCCAGCTCACGGGCGGGGTGGCGCACGACTTCAACAACCTGCTCACCATCATCCGCTCGTCCGTCGACTTCCTGCGCCGGCCCGAACTGCCCGAGGCGCGCAAGGCCCGCTACCTCGACGCGGTGTCCGACACGGTCGATCGCGCCGCCAAGCTGACCGGCCAGCTCCTCGCCTTCGCCCGCCGCCAGACCTTGGCCCCGCAGATCTTCGACCTCGGCGACCGGTTGCGGGCCGTGGCCGAGCTGCTCGACACGGTGACCGGCGCGCGGATCCGCGTCGTCACCGAGGTCCCGGACATCTCCTGCGCCGTGCGCGCCGACCTCAGCCAGTTCGAGACGGCGCTGGTGAACATCGCCGTCAACGCGCGCGACGCGATGGACGGCGAAGGCACCCTCACGTTGCGGTTGACCTGCACCTGCCCGCTGCCGGCGATCCGCGGCCACGCGGCGAGCGCCCAGCCCTTCGCCGCGATCGCGCTGACCGACACCGGGTCCGGCATCGCCCCGAACGTGCTGGACCGGATCTTCGAGCCGTTCTTCACCACGAAGGAGGTCGGCAAGGGGACGGGGCTGGGCCTGAGCCAGGTCTTCGGCTTCGCGAAGCAGTCGGGCGGCGATGTCGCGGTCGAGAGCGTGCTCGGCGCGGGGACGACCTTCACGCTCTACCTGCCCGAAGTCGCGGCCGAGACCGTGCCGTACGACACGGCCGCCGCCGCCGCCGCCGCCGCGGCGCCGGCCTCGCCCGTCGGTTCCGGCCAGCGCGTTCTCGTGGTCGAGGACAACGTCGAGGTCGGCACCTTCGCCACGCAGATCCTGGAAGATCTCGGCTACGAGACCACCTGGGCGGCGAATGCCGAGGAGGCTCTGGACCGGCTCGGATCGGAGGGGGCGGAGTTCGACGTCGTGTTCTCGGACGTGGTGATGCCGGGGATGGGCGGGCTCGCCCTCGCGCAGGAACTCAGACGCCGGATGCCGCGACTGCCGGTGCTCCTGGCCTCAGGCTACAGCCACGTCCTCGCACAGGACGGCACGCACGGGTTCTCGGTGCTGCACAAGCCCTACTCGGCCGAGCAGCTCGGACGCCTGCTCCGGCAAGTCACCGCGCCGAAGCGGGACGCGGCGGCGACGCCGTGAGCCGGCGCCGTGCACGGCCGCGCAGCCCGGTCTGCCGCGCCGCGGGCGCGGTCGTGACGCCGGACCGACGACGCGCTCGCGCCCCGGCTGTCTCCCGATGCGACCGGCGGTGTAAGACGGGCACCGACAACCTGGATGG
Organism: Methylobacterium sp. NMS14P; assembly: GCF_028583545.1. NCBI lineage: Bacteria > Pseudomonadati > Pseudomonadota > Alphaproteobacteria > Hyphomicrobiales > Methylobacteriaceae > Methylobacterium > Methylobacterium sp. NMS14P. The sequence continues at coordinate 3,674,752 of NZ_CP087106.1, forward strand.
ATGACGGTGCCGTCCCCCCCTGCCGCCGACATGACGACGCCTGAAGACCCGCACGCGCCCGCCACCCGGGACGACGACCCGTTCGACGCGGACGGCCTGCGGCTGACGCTCGACGAGGCCGGCATTTGCGGCTGGGCCCTCGACATCCCGACCGGACGCGTCACGATCCTCCCGTCCTGCATCCGCCTGTTCGGCGTGCCGCCGGACCGTCTCACCACCTTCGCCGAGACGCAGGCCTTCGTGCATCCGGACGATCGCGCCGCCAGGGCGGCGGCGATCGGACGCGCGCTGACCGAAGGCGGGAGCTACGAGATCGACTACCGCGCCGTGCATCCCGACGGACGCGTTCACTGGTTGCGCTCGCGCGGGCGCGTGCAGGTCGATGCCGACGGTCGGCCGTGCCGGCACCGCGGCGTGGTCTTCAGCATCCACGAGCAGAAGCAGGCCGACGAGGATCTGCGGGCGCGCGAGGCGCACCTGCGCTCGATCCTCGACACGGTACCCGACGCGATGATCGTCATCGACGAGCAGGCGCGGATCAGATCGTTCAGCGCGGCCGCCGTGCGCCAGTTCGGCTACGGCTCGGACGAGATGGTCGGCCGGAACGTCAGCCTGCTGATGCCGGAACCGTACCGCAGCCAGCACGACGCCTACATGTCCCGCTACCTCGTGACGGGTGAGCGGCGGATCATCGGCATCGGCCGCGTCGTGGTCGGCCAGCGCAAGGACGGCTCGACCTTCCCCATGGAACTGTCGGTCGGCGAGATGCGCTCGGGCGGCGAGCGCTACTTCACCGGCTTCATCCGCGACCTCACCGAGCGGAACCAGACCGAGACCCGCCTGCAGGAGCTGCAGTCCGAGCTGGTGCACATGTCGCGCTTCACCGCCCTCGGCGAGATGGCGTCGACCCTGGCGCACGAGATCAACCAGCCGCTGACGGCGATCGCGAGCTACCTCAAGGGCTGCCGACGCCTCCTTGGGCGCATGGAAGGCCCCGAGGTGCCCCTGCTCGCCGACGCCGTGACGCAAGCGGCCGATCAGGCCCTGAGAGCCGGGCAGGTGATCCGGCACCTGCGGGATTTCGTGTCGCGCGGCGAGAGCGAGCGGCACATCGAGGGCTTGCCCAAGCTGATCGAGGAAGCGAGCGCCCTCGCCCTCGTCGGCGCCAAGGAGAAGGGCGTGCGCGTCCGGTTCGACCTCGACCCGGACGCGCCCCTCGTGTTGGCGGTCCGGATCCAGGTGCAGCAGGTCCTGCTCAACCTCATCCGCAACGCGATCGAGGCCATGCAGGAGGTCGCCCGGCGCGACCTGACCGTCGCCACGCGGGCGTTTCCGACCGAGGGCCTGGTCGAGGTTCGGGTGTCGGATACCGGGACCGGCATCGCCCCCGAGATCGCCGAGCAGCTGTTCCAGCCCTTCGTGACCACGAAGGCGAGCGGCATGGGCGTCGGCCTGTCGATCTGCCGGACCATCGTCGAGGCCCACGGCGGCAAGATCCAGGCCGGCCCCGGCCCGGACGGCGGGACCACCTTCCGCTTCACCCTGCGCGCCTTCGACCGGGAGGAGATGGCCCATGTCGAGTGACGCGCCCGTGCACATCGTGGACGACGATGTCGCGGTGCGCCAGGCGCTGGCCTTCCTGCTGGCGACCGACGGGCTGGCCGTCCGCGTCCACGAGTCCGCGACCGCCTTCCTGGCCGCCGAGGCCGGGCGCGTCGGGTGCGTCGTCACGGACGTGCGCATGCCCGGCATCGACGGCGTCGAGCTCCTGCACCGCCTCCGTCAGCGGGGCGGCCTGCCGCCGGTGATCGTCATGACGGGCCACGCGGACGTCGCCCTCGCGGTCGCGGCCATGAAGGCCGGCGCGGTCGACTTCATCGAGAAGCCGTTCGACGACGAGGTGCTTCTCGCCAGCATCCGGTCGGCCCTGGCGCGGGCGGACCGGACCGCGAAGCGCGCGTCCGAGCGCGACGCGATGCGGGCGCGCCTGGCCGAGCTGACCGAGCGCGAGCGGCAGGTGCTGGAGGGTCTGGTCGCCGGCAAGGCCAACAAGGTCATCGGCCTCGACCTCGGCATCAGCCCGCGGACGGTGGAGATCTACCGGGCGAACGTCATGTCGAAGCTTCAGGCGGGCAGCCTCTCCGAGCTCGTCCGCATGGCCCTGATCGCGGGACAGGCGGACGGCGACTGAGGACGGAGGCGATCCCACAGCCGGCCGGGTCTCTCCGACCTGCGTCAGGGTCTCGCGGACCGGCGGGGCGTGTTCACGGCGACCTCGGGCCAGGGTCGAGAACCGGCGTCTCGGGCCGCGCGACCTCCGGGACCGGCTTGCGGCAGATCAAGGCGCCCGTCCCCTGGGCGGCCTACCCCGATTTCGCGAAGGATCCTGCCAAGCAATGCCGAAGCGCACGGGGCCGGTCCTCGTCGTCGACGACGACGAGGCCGTCCGCGACTCCCTGAAATTCGCCCTGGAGCTGGAAGGATTGCAGGTCCGCCTGTACGCGGGCGCCGCGCAGCTTCTGCGCGACGTCGCCCTGCCGACGGACGGCTGTCTGCTGGTCGATTACCGGATGCCCGACATGGACGGGCTCGAACTCGTGGCCCGTCTGCGCGCGCGCGACGTCGCCCTGCCGGCGATCCTGATCACCGGCCGCCTGTCGGGCGACCTGGGCCGCCTCGCGGCGGATGCCGGCTTCAGGCGCGTGGTCGAGAAGCCGTTCGAGGACGGCTCGCTCCTCGAAGGGATCCACGAGGCCCTGGCCCTTCAGACCGGCGGCCGGATCGGCCTCCGTAAAACCCCTTAAGAGAAGGTCCCGAATGTCGCCGCGCCGGGGAGGAGCGTAGCCAGGAGCGACGTTCCGCTCCCGGAGGCTCCCATGCTGACCGCCCTCGCCACCGCCGGCCTCGCCCCTGTCCTCGGACGCGGCGCGCCGGCCGCGCTTCCCGCGTCCCCCGCGTCCGAGTCCCGGACCGCGACGCGCCGGACCTTCGCGGCCAACGAGGAGATATACGCCGAGGGCGACCGGGCCATGTTCTTCTACAAGATCGCCGTCGGGGTGGTGCGCACCTACAAGCTGCTGTCGGACGGTCGTCGGCAGATCGGCGCCTTCTACCTGCCGGGCGACATCTTCGGCCTGGAATCCGGGGAGGATCACCGCTTCAGCGCCGACGCCGTCGGCGAGACGCGGCTGCTCGTCCATCGCCGCGAGCCGCGGGTCCTGACGGGCGACGACGGCGGCCTCGCCCGCGAGGTCGTGGCCGCGATGATGCGCGATCTGGAGCGGGCGCAGGAGCACATGATGCTGCTCGGTCGCAAGTCCGCCCGGGAACGGATCGCGAGCTTCCTGCTCGCCCTGGCGGAGCGGACGGCGGACGCGGGCCGGGCGATCTGCCTGCCCATGTCGCGCAACGACATGGCCGACCATCTGGGCCTGACGATCGAGAGCGTCTCCCGCGCCGTCACCCAGCTCGAGCGGGAGGGGCTGATCGAGCTGCCTCCGAACCGCCGCACCGTCATCCTGCGCAACGCCGCCGCCCTGCGGGACCTCGCCGACTGACGAGATCCGCTTCCGATCGGCTCGGGACGGTGTGGAAGGGAGCGCACTCCGGTCGAAGCCACAGGCCCTCACGTGACCGAGCGACCGTGATGGCAGAGGTGCGCGATCCCCTCGCACGCTCCGGTATCGACCGGAGCCGGCTCCCTGCGATGGCGGGGCGCGCCGTCGGGCCTGTCCCGGCGTCCCGTCCGTTCGGCCGGGATGGGTCGGGCCGGCTGCCGCAAGCGGATCCAGCGACACGGATCCGCGTCGACGATGTCTAGACCGCGGCCAGCAGGCCTTCCCCGAGGAAGGATTCGGGACCCGGAACGCCGGGAAGAGCGAAGAAATAGCCGCCGCCTGTCGGGCGGATGTACTCTTCGAGGCCCTCGCCGGACAGACGGTTCTGCACCGTGATGAAGCCGGCCGCGAGATCGGCCTGATAGCAGACGAACAGCAGGCCCATGTCGAGCTGGCCGGCGGCGGTCAGCCCGCGGGAATAGTTGTAGCTGCGGCGCAGGATCAGACTGCCCTCAGTGCCCGGCAGGCGCGGGTTGGCGAGACGGATATGGGCGGCGAGCGAGATGGCCTCGCCGTCCGGGTCGGCGCCGTAGTCCGGAACGTCGCGCTCGTGTCCCTGCCTGAGCGGCGCGCCGCTGCCCTTGTGCCGGCCGATGATCGCCTCCTGCTCGCCGAGCGGCGTGCGGTCCCAGCGCTCGACGAGGGTGCGGATGATCCGCACCACCTGGTAGCTTCCGCCCGCCGTCCAGGCCGGCTCGTCCTGCCCCGGCCCGACCCAGACGTAGCGGTCCATCAGCCGGGAATCCCGCACGTCGAGGTTGGCGGTGCCGTCCTTGAAGCCCAGCATGTTGCGCACGGTGTCGGCCCCCATGGTCTTCACCACGTGGGGCGGCAGGAAACCCTCGATCTTCCAGCGCGGCGCGAGGAGGCCGGGCGTCGCCTTGATGACGTCGCGCAGGGCGTGGATGTTGGTCTCGGCCGTGTTCGAGCAGAACTGGATCAGCAGGTCGCCGTGGCACTGGCCCGGGTCGAGGGCGTCGTTGGAGAAGCGCTCCATGGGCCCGAGATGGCGCGGGCGGGCGCGCGCCAAGCCGAACCGGTAGTCGAACAGGCTCGCGCCGACCGAGACCGTGGCGGTGAGGTTGTCGGGGAGCACCGTCGGTCCGAGGATGCCGGAATTGCGCGGCGGCAGCTGCGGGTGGAGATCGGGCACCGCACCGCCCCGCGTCAGGAAGGCGAGGCGCTCGGTGAGCGTCCGGAACAGGTGGGGCAGCTCGCCGCGACGCTCGGCCAGCACGTCGAAGGCGACGTAGAGGGCGGCGGCCGGCTGCGGGGTGACGATCCCGGCCTGGTGGAGCCCGTGGAAGGGCTGGGCGACGAGCGTCCCCTCGGTGGCGGTGGTCGGCGTCGCGTCCTCGGCCCGAGCGGGCCCGAGGAGCGCCGCGGCGCCGAGGCCGCCGAGGAACCGGCGGCGGGAGGTGACCGGGGAAAGGAAGCGCATCGTCGCTCGGCAAAATCTGGTCGTGTTGCCACCTGTAGCCTCGAAGAAAGGCCACAGGGCGGCACCTCGGCAATGATATCAGTCTAGCCCGAGCCGGCCACGCAGCGTCGACAGATCTTCAGCCAGAAGGGTGATGGGCCCCTTCAGGGCGTTCCGGTCCCGGGCCGTCAGGTTATCGTAGCTCTGGAAGCCGCCGTCCGGGCCGCGGTAGCGGGCGAGCAGGTCCTCGACCCGCTTGTAGCTGCGCTCGACCCGGGCCACGAAGTCCCGGTCCGTCAGCAGCGGCCGCAGGAGCGTGAACACGACCTTCGAGCCCTCGATGTTGGCCTGGAAGTCCCACAGGTCGGTGCGGCTATAGCGCTCCTCCTCGCCGCTGATCTTGGTGGCGGCGATCCCCTCGATCAGGGCCGAGGCCGCCCCGACCGCCTTGGCGGGCGGGATGGCGAGCGCCGCGACGCGGTCGCGCAGGGTCACGGTCTCGGCGGCGAGACGCTCCGCGACCTCGCCGAGCCCTTCCGTGGTGCCGAGGGTGAACAGCGCCATCTCCAGGCGGTGGAAGCCCACGAAGGCGGGGTCGCGCTCGCGCAGCTCGAACTCGTCGCTGCGCACGTCGAGACGCTTGATCAGCTCGGGAAACAGGCCCGCCACCGGCTCGATTCGCTCGTAGGGCGCGCGCGCCGGGGCGTAGAGCCGGCGCGCCTCCGCGAGCTGCCCGGCCTGGATCGCCGCGACGAAGCGCGCGGTCTCGCGCACGAAGGCGTCGGCCTGGGCCACGACGTAGGTCCTGTAGGCGGCGAGGGCCGCGGCCAGCTCCGGCGCCACCGGCCGGGACGGCCGCGCGGGACGCGGGCCGTCCGGCCTGTCGAGGGACCAGCCCGGGCCGGCGCCGCCGACGCCGATCAGCATCGCCAGAGCGAGGGCCGCGGTGCGGGATCGATCCCGGGCGAGGCATGGAGACTCGGGCATGGGCGGCGGCGGATCGTGACACGGAGCGCGACCCGAGCCGGCCGCATCGTCCGGCTAATCGAGGCCTCACCGACGGGCAACTGCCGACCGCTGCGGCGGTTCGGGGCCGGTCCTGATCGACCGGCTTCCCGGGCGGCGCGGATCATGACCGCGGGGCGGTCAGACGAGGAGCGGGATCACGATGGCGAGCAGGAGATTCCCGCCCACGAGCAGGACCAGAGGGAGCGTTTCCATGCCGGTCAGCCCAGGCAGGCCAGGGCGCGGATCCCGGCCGTCGCGGGCTTCGCCGGGCAGGCAGGCGCGTCCGCGGCGGAGACCCGGGTGCCGCCCGATTGCCCGGTGACGGCCTGCGAGAGCGCCGGCAGGTAGGTCGTACCGACCATGATGCCGGCCGAGAGCAGGAGGCGGGCGATGACGTCGAGCATGGTGTTTCCCCTCGTTCGGTCTTCGAGGACCGTTGTGCGAGGCGGTATCTACGGAAGCCGTGCTGCGGGAATATTGCGTCCCGTGTTGCTTCAGCGCTCTCGGGAAGTCATCGCGGCGATGGCACAATAACGGAATGTGTCGTCGCGGAATCGGCGACCGATCGGGAGGCCGCACGGGTGACGGGGCGCGGGACACGGTGCGAGGCGCGATGACCCGCGGGTTCGGGAGGTCCGGCATCGCGCGCCGCGTCCTCGTGGTCGGCGCGATCCCGATCCTCGTCGCGGCCGCCATCGCGCTGGGCGCCTGGATCCTGCTCTACGAGGCCGAGCGTGCCCGGACCGGCGCCGTGGTGGCGACGGAGACGGCGCAGACGCTCACGTCGATGAACCGGGCCCGGGCGGACGCCGTCAGCGGCGGCGCCGCGCGCCGGGACGAGGCCGAGCGCCGCTTCGACGAGCGGGCCGCCACGGCGGCCGGGCAGCTCGAACGCCTGGAGGGTCTCGCGCGCACGCGCGGCCAGTCCGCGCTCGTGGCCACCGTCACGGGCGATCTGAACTCGCAGGTGACGCGGATGCGCTCGCTCCTGCTCTCCGAGCGGACGGCGACCGCCACGATCGCCGACATGGCCCGGCGGGCGGACGCCCTGGTCGCGCTGACCGACGTCGCGCGCCGGCGCCAGCAGCAGGACAACGCCCAGCTGATCGCCGTCCTGGCCGTCAAGGATGCCGAGCTGGAGCGGAACCAGGGCGTCGTCACCGCCCTCCGGGAGCTGCGGGAGGCGATCAGCACCGCCGAGCTGAATCGGGCGCGCATCGGCCGCCCGGTCTTCCCCATCGAGTTCGACGAGCTGGCCGCCGACCTGCGGCAGCTCGATGCGGTGGGTGACCGGCTGCGCCGCGTCCTGCGGGTCGACGGCGAGGCGGGCGCGGCGGACCGGGCGACGGAGCTCCTGAAGGCGTACCGCGACCGGAGCCGGACCGAGGACTATCTCAACCGAGTACTGTCCGAGGGCTTCGAGCTGACCCGCGCCACCCAGGCCGGCCGCGTCCTAGTCGAGTGGTGCGACCAGCTCGTGCAGGTGAACGTCGCTCGCCAGAACCGGCTGTACGAGGAGGTCGCGCTCCTCATCCGCCACTCGGTCCTCTCGAACGAGGCCGAGCTCTCCGCCCAGGACATCGCCCTCACGGCCCTGCGCCTCGCCCGGCGGACCGATGCGGCGCTCGCGCGCCGGGACACCGCGGAGGTGTCGCGGGTGCTGGAGGCGGGCGCGGAGCTGTCGGGCACGTCCCGGACGCTGCTGATCCCGGTGAGCATCCGGGACGAGATGGCGGAGGCGATCGACGGCTGGCGCACGCAGCTCGCCGCGACGATCGAGAAGATCGGCGAGCAGAACGAGACCATCGCCGACATGGACGGCCGCGCCGCCACCATGAGTGCCAACGCGCAGACCCTGAGCCGGGCCTTCATCGACGATGCCGACCAGTTCGGCAGCGTGATCCGGCAGCTGCTGGTCGTCGGGGCGGTCGGCGCGCTGTGCCTCGGGATCGGCGCCGCCGCCGCGGTGGCGCGCTCGATCACGCGGCCGCTGCACGCCCTGCAGCACAGCATCGTCACGGCCGCCGCCGCGCCCGCCCCGGAGGATATCGGCCGCGACGGCCACCTGCTCGCGCGGCGCGACGAACTCGGCGACATCGCCAGGGCGACCAACGCGTTCCTGGAGCAGATCCGCCGCCGCGAGGCGGACCGGCGCAACGCCTCGCAGCGGGCCGACGACGCGCTCACGACCCTGCGGCAGGCCCAGGAGGACCTGATCCGCGCGGAGCGGCTCGCCTCGCTCGGGCAACTCGTGGCGGGCGTCTCGCACGAGATCAGCACCCCGCTCGGCATCGCCCTGACCACCGCGACGCAGGTCCAGTCCGACTCGGCCGCGTTCGAGCGCCTGGTGGGCGAGAACCAGCTCTCCCGCTCGCGGCTGACCCAGTATGCCGGGCGGATGCGAGAGGGCGCGCAGCTCCTGACCAGCAACCTGATGCGCGCGGCCGACCTGCTCTACAGCTTCAAGCAGGTGGCGGCCGATCAGGCCATCGAGGACCGCCGCGCGCTGAACCTCGCGGACTGGATCGACGAGCTGCTGAAGAGCCTGCGCGCCCTGGCGCGGCCGGGCCGGCACGTCTTCGTGGTCGAGTGCCCGCCCGATCTCGTCCTCGACACGCTGCCGGGGATCCTGGCGCAGGTCGTGTCGAACGCCGTCAAGAACGCGATCGAGCACGGCTTCCAGGAGCGGGAGGGCGGCCGCATCACCATCACGGGGATCCGGACCGGCGATGGGATCGGCCTCTCGATCGCGGATGACGGGCGCGGCATCGACGGCGCCGACCTCGGCCGCGTGTTCGACCCGTTCTTCACCACGGCTCGCGCCCGCGGCGGGACGGGCCTGGGCCTGCACATCGTCCACAACCTCGTGGTGAACCGCCTCCAGGGGCGGGTCGAACTGTCGAGCAGCGCGGGCGCCGGCACGGTGCTGCGGCTGTGGCTTCCGGAGCGGCTGGCATGAGCGGAGCGTGGCAACCGGAACGGCGCGGGGTCGGCCGCCTGAGGCCGCTGATCGCCGGCGCCCGCGCCTGGCTGCACGTCGGGCTGCTCGCCGCTCTGTTCGCCGCGCTGCGCCCGCTGCCCGCCGCAGCCCTCACCGAGCTCCAGTTCTGGCACGCCCTCGACGGGCCGAACGGCGAGCTGGTGACCCGCATCGCCGAGACGTTCAACGCCTCCCAGCCCGACTACCGGGTCGTGCCGGTCTACAAGGGCTCCTACGCCGAGACGATCAGCAGCGGCATCATGGCCTACCGCACCGGCGCGGCGCCGCACCTGCTGCAGGTCTTCGAGGTCGGCAACGGCACCATGGCGGCCGCGATCGGCGCCGTCAGGCCCGTCGCCACCGTGATGCGGGAGGCGGGACTCCCGGTGACGCCCGAGGACTTCCTGCCGGTTGTCGCCACCAACTACCTGGATGCCGAGGGCGGGATGCTGTCCCTGCCCTTCAACGTCTCCTCGACGGTGATGTGGATCAACCGCGACCGGTTCCGCCTGGCGGGGCTCGACGCCAAGCATCCCCCGGCGACCTGGCCGGAGGTCTTCGAGGCCGCGCGGCGGCTCAGGGCGGCGGACGGCAAGCGGTGCGCCCTGTCCTCGGCCTGGCCGACCTGGGTGCATCTCGAGCAGCTCTCTGTCTGGCACGACCGGCCGCTCGCGACCCGCTCCAACGGCCTGGACGGCTACGACGCCGAACTCGTCTTCAACGGCCCGCTCCAGGTCCGCCACCTGCAGAACCTCGTCGACCTGAAGCGCGCGGGCGTGTTCGAGTACAACGACCGCGTCAATCGCGGAGAGAGCCGGTTCGTCTCGGGCGACTGCGCGATCTTCCTCACCTCGTCGAGCCTGTACGGCAAGGTCTCCACCGCGGCCCGGTTCGACTGGACGGTCGCGCCGATGCCCTTCTACCCCGACGTCGTCGCGGAGCCGCAGAACGCGATCCTGGGCGGCGGCTCGCTCTACGTGATGCAGGGCAAGACGCCGGACGAGTACCGCGGCGTCGCCCGGTTCCTGGCCTTCCTGATGGACGGGCGGCAGCAGGCCGCGATGTACCGGAACACCGGCTACATCCCCACCACGCGCGGCGCCTACGCCGACGCGGTCGCGGAGGGCTTCTTCGAGCGGCACCCGCAGCTCCACGTCGCCGTGCAGGAACTGACCCGGCGGCCGCCGACGCGCAACACCGCCGGACTGCGCCTGGGCAACATGCTGCAGATCCGGGACATCTGGGCCGAGGAGCTGGAGGCGGCGCTCGACGGCGCCAAGGCGCCGCAGCGGGCCCTCGACGACGCCGTGGCGCGGGGCAATCAGGTGCTGCGCGTCTTCCAGCAGCGGACCAAGAAGTGAGGGTGACGGGCGGGGCGGCCCACACCGTCATCGCGAGTGCAGCGACGCGACCCAGGGCAGCGCGCGTTCGGTGATCGTGGCGCCGCCTGGATTGCTTCGCTGCGCTCGCAAGGACGGCGTTCCCATCACTGCGGACCGCGGAACCGCACCGTCTCGAACAGGTGGCGGCCGAGGGGATCCATCGTCAGGCCGAGCACGTCGCTGCGGAGCGCGAGATGCACCTTGGTGTGGGCCAGGGGCACCCAGGGCATCGCGCGCCGGACGATGGCCTGAGCCTGCCGGTACAGCGCCTGCCGCGCCTCCCGGTCGCCGGTGCGGCGGGCGGCCTCGACCAGCCGATCGTAGGCCGGGTCGCACCAGCGGGCGAGGTTGGCGCCGCCGGCCTGGGCGGCCTTGCAGCCGAGCAGGACGCTCAGGAAGTTGTCCGGGTCGCCGTTGTCGCTCGTCCAGCCGTAGAGCATCAGCGCGGGCTCTCCGCCGTACAGGGCGGCGCGGTACGCGTTCCAGGGACGCGTGACCGGGCGCGCGCGGATGCCGACCTGCGCGAGGTCGGCCTGGATCATGTCGGCGACGCGCCGGCCGTTCGGGTTGTAGGGCCGGCTGACCGGCGGATACCACAGCTCGACATCGAAGCCCTCGGCGAGCCCGGCTTCCGCCAGCAGGCGCAGCGCCTCGCCGCGGTCGAAGGGGGTGTCCGGCAGGTCCGCGTCGTGGGCCCAGATCCCGGGCGGCAGCGGTCCCTGCGCCAGGATCCCGGCATCGCCGTAGACGCCCGCCACGATCGCCCGCCGGTCGATGGCGAGGTTGACCGCGCGCCGCACCCGGGCGTCGCCGAAGGGCGCGCGGGTCGTGTTGAGGGCGAGGTAGGCGACGTTCAGCTCGGCGAGCGCCAGCAGCGTGAGGCCGGGCTCGGCGCGGATCGCGTCGAGGTCCCCGGTCGCCGGGAACGCCATGGCGTGGCACTCCCCGGCCCGCAGCTTCGTCAGACGGACCGCCGCGTTCGGCGTGATCGCGAAGACGAGGCCGTCGGGGCGCTCGCCCGGTTCGCCGTCCTCCGCGGCGCGGCGCCAGTAATCCGGGAAGGCGCGGAAGCGCAGGACCTGATCCGGCCGGTAACCCTCGAACACGTACGGGCCGGTCCCGATCGGAGCGCGCGCGAGGTCGTCCGACGCGTTGCCGGCCGCGAGGGCCGCCGCGTACTCGGCCGACAGGATCGCGCCGAAGGCCTGGGCGATGTTGGCGAGGAAGGTGGTGTCGGCCTCGCGCAGCCGGAAGCGGACGTGGCGCGGGTCCGGTGCGTCGACGGCCTCGATCAGGTCGGCGAGGCCGAGGTCGTGGAAGTAGGTGAAGCCCGGAGCGGCGCCGTCGGGCCCGGCGCGCCGCTGCCGGGCGAAGGAGAACACCACGTCGTCGGCGTTCAGGGCGCGGGTCGGGGTGAAGCGCGCGTTGGCGTGGAAGCGGACACCGTCGCGCAGGGCGAAGACGTAGGTCCGCCCGTCCTCCGAGACCGTCCAGGATTCGGCGAGCGCCGGGCGGATCGTCGTGGTGCCGGGCGCGAACTCGACCAGCGTGTTGTAGACCTGCCAGGCCGCGTTCATCGTGGTGGTGGTCGTGGCGCGGGCGGGATCGAAGCTCTCCGGGCTGCCCTCCGAGCAGAACACGAAGGTGCGCGCCGCCGCCGGACTGTGAGCGAGGAGCAGGCCGGAGATGAAGCCGGCCGTCAGGGCGAGGAGCCCGGCCCGGTATGCCGCCGCCGGCCTCACGGCGCCCGGATCGCGCCGGTCCGCGGCCGCGCGGCCGCTCCCGCACCCTCCGCGGGAAAATCGACCTGCACCACGGTCCCCTGACCGCGCTCGCTGCTGACCGCGATGCGGCCGCCGAGCTTGGCGGTCACCAGATTGTGGACGATGTGCATGCCCAGCCCCGTGCTGCCGGCGCTCCGGGCCGTCGTGAAGAACGGGTCGAAGATGCGGTCGAGGTGCTCCGGCGGGATGCCCTCACCCGTGTCGCGGACCTCCATCCGCACGAGGCCCCCCTCCCGTTCCGACACGTCCACGATGATCCGTCCCGGCTCGCCCGCCCGGAACCCGTGCACGACCGCGTTGGCGATGAGGTTGGTCACGATCTGCGCCAGCACCCCGGGGTTGGTGTCGATGACGAGGTCCGCCGGGCAGGCGCGCTCCACGACGTGGCCGCCCTTGCGCAGCATCGGCCGCAGGCTCGTCAGCAGGTCGTCGAGCCAAGTCGCCAGCGCGACGCTGCGGCTCTCGTCGCTGACGCGGTCCACCGCGACCTGCTTGAAGCCCTGGACGAGGTCGGCGGCCCGGGTGAGGTTGGTGCAGAGCAGGGTGGCGCCCTCCTCGACCCGGTCGACGAAATGATTCAGCCGGGAGCGCGATAGCGTGCCGGCCGACAGGCCTGTCCGGAAGGTCCGCGCCTCGTCGCTCATCAGCGTCCCGGTGGTGAGCGCGATGCCCAGCGGCGTGTTGATCTCGTGGGCGACCCCGGCCACGAGCTGCCCGAGGGAGGCGAGCTTCTCGGCCCGGACAAGGTTGTCCTGGGTCCGGCGGAGCTCGACCAGGGCGACGTCCGTCTGATCCTTCGCCCGGCGCAGCGCGCCTTCCCGCCGGGTGATCTCGGAGACGAAGACCGCGGTGGCGCGGGCGATGTCGCCGAGCTCGTCTCGGCGCGCCGTGCCCCGCACGGCCGCGCCCGCCGGGTTCCCGGTCAGCATGACCATGTCGCCCTGGAGGGCGCGCAGCGGCACCAGGATCGAGCGGGCGACGAAGATCACCACCAGCGCGCCGAACAGCAAGAGGCCGGCCGCGCCGGCGAGCAGGATCCGCTGGATGAAGATGCCGAACCGGTCGGCGTCCTCCACGAAGGCGTCGTTGAGCGCCTTGGCGCTGTCGATCATCGTCGCGGCGAGCCCATCCATCGCGACGATCATGGCGTTCTGCTGCCGCAGGCCCCCGATGGTGGTCGTGAGGCGCGCGCGCCAGCCGTCGAGCGCCTGGACCATCTCGGCCTGGATCAGCGGCGAGATCGGCAGCGAGGCGGCGCTCCGCGCGAGGCGCTCGCCCTCGTCGCGCATCCGCTCGGCGAGGGCGGCGTCCCGGTGCAGGAGGGCGCCGGACGTGCGCGGCCCCAGCTTGAGGGTGCCGATCGCGACGTTCTGGGTGGCCTGCTCGATCTCGTTGGCCTCCACGGAATAGGCCAGCAGCTGCGCCACCTCGTCGTGCAGACTCTCCTGGCCGGACGTCTCGATCTTCAAGGTGCGCTCGATCCAGCCGTCGAGCTTCGCGCGGAGATCCGGGTTCTGCCCCGCCGCCTCGACGGTGAGCGCGTCGAGGGAATCCGCGTCGGCATCCCGGCCGTCGGCCCGCAGAGCCGTCGCGAGGTCGCGGCTGGCAGCGCGGAAAAGGCTCTGCGCGCGCGGGCCGTCGCTCTCCGCGCTCACCCCTCCGGCGAGGCCGGACGCGGTAGCGTCGCTCCGGGCGGCGGTCTGGGCGGCGGCCTGGGCGGCGGTCTGGGCGGCGACCACGGCGCCCTCCGCGCTCCGGGCTCTCAGCGTGTTGAGGCGGGCGACGAGGCCCCGGGCGACCCGCAGCGCCTCGACCTTCTCGGCCATCGAGCGCGCGAGGTCGGCGTTCGAGGCCTGCTGCCGCAGGCGCGCCCGGTCGGTGAGGTCGATCAGGGTGTCGGCCCGCTGCGTCATCTCGCGGATCAGGCCGTCATTCTCCCGGGTCCGCCGGACGAAGGCGTCCATCTCGCCCCGGTAGCGGGCCAGGGCCCGCTCCACCGAGGCGATCCGCGCGCGCTGCTCGTCGATGCGGGCGAAGCCGGCGAGCCGGCCGAGACCGGCCTCGGCCCGCGCCGTCAGGCCGGCGAAGCGCTCGGCATAGCCCGACCGGTCCTGCGCGTCGGCGGCGGCGTACTGGTCGCGGACCAGGCGGGCAGTGGCGATGTCGTGGTAGACGTCGGCGACCAGGACCGCGCCGCGCCGGGCGCGCTCCTCCTGCGCCAGGAGGAGCCAGCCGGCCATGGCGATCGCGCCGGCGGCGAGGATCGGCACGCCACCGACCAGAGCGATCTTGGGTCCAACCCGCATCCGCGTCCCGACATAGGGGTCCGGCAGCAACTTAAAGCCGTGCCGGAGCGCGGTGCAATCGGGCGGCGTCCCGGCGAGGCCTGGCGCCCCGGCGACCAGGTCGCCCGGTTTCCGCTCGCAGCCTTCGGTCGATGCCGCCCCCTCCGTCATCACGGGCGCAGCGAAGTGACCCAGGTCTGCGCGCGACCGGCCGGTGCGGCGCCGCTGGATCGCCGCGCTGCGCTCGCACAGACGGCGTCGCGGCCACCCACCACGCGCGGTCTCAGCGGGGCCGGGATCCGGCCGGTCGCGGGTGGGGACCGGCCAAAACCGCATCCCGCGGGTCACGCGCGCCATCGCGCGGCGTGGGCCTGCCGTGCGGCGTGGGCCCGCCGAACCGCTCAGCGCAGGTCGGCAGACGCCGCGGCGCGGGATCTCCGCCGTGCAGCATGCGGCGCAGCCGGAGAAGCAGGTCGGGATCTTCGTCGGCAGCGGGATCGTCGCTGAAGTGCGGCATGGCAGAGTCCGCCCTTCACCGCGTGCCGGGCGCGGCATCGACCGCGATGAGCCGGACGCGCCGGGCGGCCGGGCCCCCGGCCGTGCCGCTACCCGCGCAGGCGCCCGGCGGGTACGGCCAGGCCGCGCCGGCACAGGGAGCGCCGTCACGGGCCGCGGCGGCCGGGACGACGCCCCGGGCCTCCGCGGGCACGGCTCCGGGCGCGGTTCCGGGCACCGGGGTCCAGCCGACGAAGGCCAGGATGCAGAGCGTGCCGACCGCCGCGGCCGACGAGGTACCGATCACGTGTCGCATGGCCCGTCCTCCGGGCACCCACGGCCCTCGGTCCTGCCACGCTGATAGGGATGCTCCGTACCGTCGATATTGCTTCCAGCTCGATCCGAGGGCCGAATTGTTGCGTTCGCCCGTCCGGACGCAACATTGAGCCGCAGCGCATCAGTCGCCCTCGGGGCGGAATATGTATCCGAGCCCCCGCACGGTGCGGATGTAGCGCGGATTGCCGGGATCCGGCTCGACCTTCTTGCGGATGCGGTTGATCCGCACGTCGATGGCGCGGTCGAACGCGTCCGGGTCGCGGGCATCCGCGAGGTCGAGCAGGCGCTCGCGGGAGAGCGCGCGCCGCGGGTTGTCGGCGAACGCCTTCAGCAGATCGAATTCCGAGCGGGTGAGCGCCTGCTCCAGACCGGCATCGTCGCTCAGGCGCAGCGCGTCGAGTTCCAGCCACTTGGTGCCGAACCGGATCCGGCGTCCGCCCGCCGGCACCGGGGCCGGAGCCGCTGCGGCGCTCGGCATCTGCACGCGGCGCAGGACCGACCGCACGCGGGCGACCAGTTCCCGCAACTCGCACGGTTTGGGCAAGTAATCGTCGGCCCCGAGCTCCAGCCCGACCACGCGGTCGATCGCGCTCGCCGTGGCGGTGAGCATGATGATCGGGATCGCGGTCCGGGCCTTGAGGTCGCGCACGATGGAGAGCCCGTCCTCCTCGGGCATGTTCAGGTCGAGCACGATCAGGTCCGGGCTGCGACGGGCGAGGTGCTCGCGCAGGGCGCGCCCGCCGTCGCACAGGATCACCGAGAACCCGTGGAGCTTCAGGTAATCCCCGACCATCTCGCGGGTCGCCGCCTCGTCGTCGACCACGGCGATCGACGGGATCGCCGCGCCGCCGCGGGCGGTGCCGGGGGCCGGGCTGTCTGGAATGATCATCGCAGCGGTGCGCACTTTCCGGGTTCGCTTTAGAACGAATTCAGGAATCGTATCGGCTCACGTTAGCGTGACAAGTTTTCAACACGATTTCTAGCGTAGTCGTCCGGTTACGAGCAGCATTTCGGGTCACAGCCATGGACGATGATACCCTCACGTTGATCCCCGACGACCTCGATGAGGCGCAGCCGACCGCGGGCGCCTGGGTGATCGCCGTGATCGACGACGATCCGGCGGTCCACGACGGCACGCGCTACGCGCTGGCGAGCTACACCCTCGACGGACGCGGCCTGGAGATCCTCACCGCCCGTTCGGCCGCGGAGGCGCGGGTGCTGCTCGCCGAGCGCCGCGACGTGGCGGTGGTGCTGCTCGACGTGGTGATGGAGACCGACAACGCCGGGCTGGAGCTGGTGGACTACATCCGGCGCGAACTCCGGCAGGAGACCGTGCGCATCATCCTGCGGACCGGCCAGCCCGGGCAGGCTCCCGAGCGGCGGATCATCGTCGATTACGACATCAATGACTACAAGGCGAAGACCGAGCTGACAGCCGACAAGCTGTTCACCAGCCTCACCGCGGCCCTGCGCGCCCATCAGCAGCTCAAGCGCCTCGACGAGACCCGGCGCGGGCTCGAGATCATCATCGACGCCGCGCCGATGCTCCTCGATCACAAGTCGATGCAGCGCCTGGCCGAGGGCGTCCTCACTCAGGTCGCCTCGCTCCTGAACGTCGCCTGCGCGGGCATCCTGGTCCTGCGCGAGACCGCCGCCCCGCAGGAGCGCTTCTGCGTCCTGGCCGGGTCTGGCTGCTACGGCCACTACGCCGGGCGCGAGCCGGCCTGGCCGCTTGAGGAGCGGGTGCACCCCCTCGTCGAGCGGGCCTTCGCCGAGCGCCGCCACAGCTTCGGCGAGCACTGGTCGACCCTGTATCTGCACACGGCGAGCGGCAGCGAGATCGTCGCGCTGATCGAGGCCGACCGCCAGCTCTCCGAGACCGACCGCTCGCTCATCGCGCTGTTCACGAGCCGGCTGTCGATCGCGTTCGACAACGTCATCCTCTACGAGCGTCTGCAGCAGACCAACGCCGACCTGGAGCGGCGGGTGGTCGAGCGGACCGCCGAGCTGATCCGGGCGAACCGCCGGCTGGACCTGCAGCGCTCGGACCTGCGCCGCGCCAACAGCCTCAAGACCGAGATCCTCGGCACCATCGCGCACGATCTCAAGAACCCACTGGCGGTGATCCTCGGCCGCGCCGAGATGCTGTCCGACCTGATCGACATGCAGGGAGACCGGGAGCAGATGCGGGCGCAGGTGCAGCACGTGCGCACCAGCGCCAAGGGGCTGACGACCATGATCGACAGCCTCATGGCGGACGCGATGAACGACGCCCTCGACATCAGCCTGCGCCGGGAACCGGTGGACCTCGCGGGCCTCGCCCGGGAGGTCTGCGAGGCGGACCGGCCGCTGGCCGACGCCAAGGGCCAGACCCTCGTCTGCGAGGGCCCCGACGAGCTGTTCCTCTGCGGCGACGCCGAGCGCCTGCGCGAGGCCCTCGACAACCTCGTGTCCAACGCCATCAAGTACAGCCCGACGGGCGGGGCGATCACGGTGCGGGTGAGTCGCGAGCCGGGCCCGCGGGGTGCGCAGCTGGTCTGCGCGGTCGCCGACCACGGGCCCGGCCTGTCGCCGGAGGATTCTGCCCGCGTGTTCGGGCGGTTCCAGCGCCTGTCGGCCAAGCCCACCGGCGGCGAGAACTCGACCGGTCTCGGGCTGTCGATCGTCCGTCGGATCGCCGAGCTCCACGGCGGCCGCGCCACGGCCGAGAGCGCCGGGCCGGGCCTGGGCGCGGTCTTCGCGATCCGCTTCCCGGAAGAGTCCGTCGGCCTGTTCTGAGGGGAGGCTCCCGGAGCTCTCCCGGACCGACGCGGGCCTGCCTCAGTCACGAAGGACGGCCTCCGGACTGACCGTTCCGGCGATCCCGCGCGGGCCGGGATCGCGGGATCAGTCGATGCCGCCGCGCGGGACGAAATACTTCGCGCAATACTGAGGCAATGGAGCTTGACCATAACGCCGCTTCAGGGCGGCCGATCGCTGGCCGCGACGACAAGGAGACGGCAGATGGTCACGCGCATGATGACGAACACCGCGTCCGGGTCCGACCGCATCGTCGCTTGGTCGATGATCGCGGGTCTCGCACTGGCGCTGATCCAGTACGCGCAGGACGTGGCCCTGCCGGCGCATTTCGTCTGACCAGCAGGAAGACCCGGCTCCGGCCGAGCGCGGAAGGACGAACGAGGCCCCCGGGACCTGCTCAAGGCCTCGTCGGGGGCGCCTCGGCGTCACCCTCCCCGGACGACTGCGTCCGGAGGTAGGCGATGAGATCCGCCCGATCGAGGGGATCTGGAAGTCCGGGGAAGCTCATGCTCGTGCCGGGCGCCAGCTTCGCCGGGGCGGCGAGCCAGAGGTCCATCCGCTCCGGGGTCCAGACGCCGCCCAGCGACCGGAGCGCCCCGGTATAGCCGTAGCGCCTGCTGTTGCTGGCAACAGGCTTGCCGAGCACGTCGTAGAGTCCGGGACCGTTCCGATCGCCCGCCCCCGGGCTGATCGTGTGACAGGCGGCGCACTGACCGAACAGCCGCCCGCCGCGCTCGGCGTCGGCCACCCGCATGACGTCGTCGAACTTCGGGGTCTCGCCCAGGGCGCGGCGGCGTTCCCGCCCGTCGTCCGAGCAGGCTGCCGCGAGCAGGGCCAGCGCGAGCGCCGCGATGCGCGCGGGACGCCGCAGGATCCGCGGTCGCGTCTGCCTGAGACACCACAGCATCGCATTTCCTCCGCGGTGAGCGGATTCGAGTTGGCAGGCGCCGGTCGTCCCACGGGGAGCGCGACGCTCCGAGTGGGAGCCAGCCGACGACCGGGGCGCAGCACGTGTCCGCGCGGCGCGGACCGCCTGAACGTGCGAGGCTCGCGCCGCCTCAGCCGACTCAGACAACGGTCGAGATCGCGCCGGGCGGATGCGCCAGCAGCGTCGCGAGCAGGCTGAGGCCGTATCGGAGCGTCTCGGCGTCCGGCGCCGCGCCCAGGGAGACGCGGATGGCTTCCGGGGCAGGCCCGACCGCGAAGGCGTCGCTCAGGATGACCGACACGCCGAGCTGCCGCGCGTGGGCGCCGAACTCGCCGCGACGCCAGGTATCGGGGAGCCGGAGCCACAGATGGTGCCCGCACGGATGCCCCCGGACGTCGAGACCCTGGAGCGTCTCGCGCGCGACCGCCTGCCTGAGCTCGTTCTCCTGCCGGATCGCCGCGACGACGGCGTCGAGCTCGCCCTCGGCGATCCAGTGTGAGGCGAGCGCGGCCGTGAGGGGCGAGGCCATCATGTTGATGGCGCGCAGTTCGGCCGCCAGCCGCACCGCCTCGTTCGTTCCGGGGACCGCGACGTAGGCGACGCGCAGGCCGGGACTCGCGCATTTGGACAGCGTCGCGATGTGCCACGTGATGTCGCTCGCCTGGGACGCGATCGGAGCCGGCGCGTCCAGGGGCAGCGCGCCGTACGCGTCGTCCTCGATGATGGCGACGCCGTGCGTGCGGGCGATCTCGGCGATCTGCCGGCGCCGGATCGCCGGGAGAGTCGCGGTGGTCGGGTTGTCGAGCGTCGGCACGAGGTACAGGGCCCGCGGCCGATCGGATCTGCAGCGTTCGAGGAAGGCGTCCGGATCGAGCCCCTCCGCGTCGGCGGCCACCGGCACGAGGCGGACGCCGCGGCGCTCCGCGGCCGTGCGCAGCCCGGGATAGGTGAGCGCCGGGACGCAGAGGGCATCGCCCGGCTTCATGACGGCGGCGAGCACGGCGGCGAGAACGACCTGGGCACCGCCGGCCACGAGGACGCGCTGCACCGGGAGTGTCCCCAGCCGTCGACCGAGCCAGTGGGCCGCAGCCGCACGGTCGGCCAGGTTCCCGGCACTGTCCTGGTACTGCATCCGGGCGAGGAAGCCGGACGATCCGGCGAGCCGCGACAGACCCGCCTCCAGGCGCTCCGCCAGCCGCGCCGCCGCCGGCTGGGGCGGCATGTTCATGCTGAAGTCGACGCTGCCGGACGGATCAGGCCGGCGCATCTCCGCGGCCGCCGACCGGGGTGCCCGGACGAAGCTGCCCCGGCCGGCGGTCGCGTCGATCAATCCCGTCCTGCGCGCCTCGTTGAAGGCGCGCGTGACGGTCGTGAGATCGACGTTGAGGTGCTTCGCCAGAGCGCGCTGCGGCGGCAGCCGCGCCCCCGGCGAGAGGCGTCCGGCACGGATGTCCTCCGCCAGTGCCCGGACGATGGCGAGGTATTTGGGCCCCGTCTCGCCGGCGATTGTCGGGCTCCAGGATTCCAACATTGACCCCTGTTCTCCCGCCGGCGTATGCATACATTCAGCATACGGCCGGGGCGCAATGCGGCGTTTCGCGGTCGTGATCCGCGAACGACACGTCGGATCGCTCAGTTTCCACCGTGATTGTATGGCTCAATATGCCATACAATCGGCAGGCACAAGCCCGTTCGTTCAGGGTCGGCCTGCTGTTCAGGACCTTGGATGATGCAGAGGACCACCGATCAATCGCTCATGTCCGTCGGCCTGCGCTGCCGCTGCCCGCGCTGCGGACAGGGTCGCCTGTTCGACGGCTTCATCACTCTGCGGCCGCGCTGCGAGGCGTGCGGGCTCGACTACAGCTTCGCCGACCCGGCGGACGGGCCCGCCTTCTTCATCATGATGACGATGGCGTTCCCCGTCACCGCCTTCGGGATCTGGCTGGAACTCGCCTACGACCCGCCGCTCTGGGTCCACGCGGCGGTGACGCTCCCTCTGCTCCTCCTGGCCTGCGTGCCGATCATCCGGCCGCTGAAGGGGCTTTTCATCGCCAGCCAGTACATCAACAAGGCCGAGGAGGGACGCCTCGCGGTCCCGAAGGCGTCCGTCCCCGGCCCGACACCGCGGGACTGACCGCGTCGCCGCCCGCGACGTCCGTCCCGCTCCGGCGCTGACCAGGGTCCCGCCCCGCCTTGGGCCCGCGGCGCCATCCAGGCTAGCTTGCCCGTCCGATGAAGTCGTCGCCGTCCCGGCGACCGGCTGCCTCACCCCGACGATCCCATGCGGCCGCGCACGCCTCCCCTGTCCACGCTCAGGCTCTTCGAAGCGGCCGGCCGCCATCTCAGCTTCGCCCGCGCGGCGTCCGAACTGAACCTGACGCCGAGCGCCGTGAGCCACGGGATCGTCGGCCTCGAGAGGGCGCTCGGCGTCAAGCTGTTCGTCCGGGAGCCGGGCAGGCTGGCGCTGACACGCGCGGGCGCCGAGTACCTGACCTACGTGTCCGAGGCGCTGTCCCTGATCCTGATCGGGACGCGCCGCCTGCCCGCGCCGCGGTCGGGCAGGATCCTGGCCATCAGCTGCGCACCCACCCTGGCGACGCGGTGGCTGCTGCCCCGGCTACCCGGCTTCCGCAGCCGCCATCCGCAGATCGCGATCCGGATCGACACCTCCCACCGGCAGGTCGGCTTCCCGATCGACGGCTACGATTTCGCCCTCCGTCTCAGCCGGGTCCCGACCCCACGGCAGCGCAGCATCCGCCTCTTCGACGACTGGTTGCTCCCCGTCTGCAGCCCGGCCTATCGCGACGCCGTCACCGGCCGGGACGGTGCCGTCGATCTCCGGCGCGCGACGACGATCCACGTCACGTCCGCGACGGAGGACTGGCAGGCCTGGAGCGACGCGACGGGGACCGCGGAACTGTCCTCGGCCGACACCCTGCACGTCGACACGTTCGCGATGGCGCTCCAGGCCGCGGCCGTGGGCCTGGGCGTCGCCCTCGGCCGGGGCGCGCTCATGGACCGGGAACTGCGCGACGGCACCCTGGTCGGGGTCGGCCCCGCCGTCGCGGCGGCGACGTCCCACTGGCTCGTGAGCGCCGAGGGCGACGACGATCGGCAGGACTCCGACCAGTTCCGGACCTGGCTGCTGGCGGAGGCGAGGCGGTTCGCGACCGAGCAGAAGGCGCGCTTCCCGACCAGAGCCGCCTGACAGCCCGAAGGGGCCGGGACGGCGCGCCCGTGAGCGCCGCTCACCGCCCGAGGAGATCTTCTCGTTTGTCGTCCCGGCCGCCGGCTGCGAGCGTCTCCGCGAAGGAGACCGCGATGGCAACGTTCGGGCGTGCGCGCGCAGCGCGGTGGGTCAGGTTGCCGGTGGTGCCGGTGGCGATCGCGGCCGGTCTGGTCCTGAGCGGCGCGATGGGGATCCGCCAGACCTTCGGGCTGTTCCTGGGGCCCTACTCCCTCGAGACCGGCGTCCCGGTGGCGACGACCGCCCTCGCCATCGCCCTGCACAACCTCGTCTGGGGCGTCGCGCAGCCCTTCGCGGGCGCGGCGGCGGATCGCTACGGGGCCGCGCCGGTCGTCGCCCTCGGCGCGCTAATCTACGCGGGCGGCCTCGTGCTGATGGCGCGCGTGCCGACGGCGCCGATGCTGCTGCTCGGCATGGGGCTGATGGTCGGGATCGGGCTCAGCTGCACCGGCTTCGGCGTCGTCCTGAGCGCGGTCGGTCGCGCCTCCGCCCCGGAACGACGCAGCGCGGCGCTGGGCCTCGCGAGCGCCGGCGGCTCGCTGGGCCAAGTGCTGCTCGTCCCGTTCGCGCAGTCAATCACCGCGGTCGCGGGCCTGGGCGCGGCGCTCCTCGCACTCGCGGCCATCGTCGTGGCGCTCGCGCCTCTCGGCGTCGCTCTCGATCGGGCGCCCCGCGCCGCGGCACCGGACGGCTCGTCGGCGGCCGGCGACCCGTCCGAGGCGATCCTGCGGGCGTGGCGGAACCCGGGCTACCGGCTGCTGACGCTCGGCTTCTTCACCTGCGGCTTCCAGCTCGCCTTCATCGCGACGCACCTTCCTGGATACCTCGCCCTCTGCCACATGCCGGTGGGCCTGGGCGCGACGGCGCTGGCCCTGATCGGCCTGTTCAACATGGCCGGAAGCTGGGGGTGCGGGTGGCTCGGCGGCCGGTACCGGCCGCAGCACGTCCTCGTCTGGCTCTACCTGATCCGCGCCGCCGCGATCGGCACCTTCCTCATCGCGCCGAAATCCGAAGCCGTGGTCCTGGCCTTCGCGGCCGTCATGGGCCTGACCTGGCTGGGTACGGTTCCGCTGACGAGCGGCCTCGTCGCGCGGGTCTTCGGGGTCCGCCACCTCGGGACCCTGTTCGGGATCGTCTTCCTGAGCCACCAGATCGGATCGTTCCTCGGGGCGTGGCTAGGGGGCGTGGTGCTGGAAATCTCCGGATCCTACGGTCCGGTCTGGCTCGCCACGGCCCTCGCGGGCCTGATCGCCGCGCTCCTGCACGTCCCGATCGACGATCGTCCGGTCGCTCCGGCCGTCGCGGAGGCGGCCCGATGACGACCGTCCGCGACGCGCCGGCGATGACCGAAGGTGTCGGCCCGCGAGCCGTGGCGATCGCCTGCCGGGACGGCTACCGACTCCACGGTCACCTCTGGTGCCCGGGCGCGAGCGGGTCGCCGGGCCGGGGCACGATCATCGTCAACCCGGCGACCGGCGTCCGCGCGCGCTACTACCACGCCTACGCGCGGTTCCTGGCCGAGCGCGGCTTCGTCGTGCTCACCTACGATTACCGCGGCATCGGCGAATCGCGGCCCGCGCGCCTGAGGGGATCCGGCATCCGCTGGCGGGACTGGGGCGAGCTCGACTTCGACGCCGCCGTCCGGTGGGTCCGAGCGCGCGAGGCCGGTCCGCTGATGGTCGTCGGCCACAGCATCGGGGGCTTTCTCCCAGGCTTCGCCGAGGCGGCCGGCGCGGTGGACCGCATCCTCACCGTCGGCGCGCAATACGCCTATCGCCACGATTATCGCGCCCGCGACAGGCTGGGCATGATCGCGAAGTGGCATCTGCTGATGCCGTGCTTGACCGCCGTCGTGGGCTATTTTCCCGGCCGTCGGCTCGGATGGATCGAGGATCTCCCGGCCGGCATGGCCTACGAGTGGGCGTCGCGGGGACGGCGCATGGAGGCGAGCTACCCGGCCGCCGAGCGCCCGGCGCTCCTCGCCCGCTTCGCCGCCGTGCGCGCCCCGATCCTGGCAGTCGGCACCCCGGACGACCCGTTCGGAACGCCGACCGCGATCCACCGGGGCCTCGGCTACTACGTGTCGAGCCCGCGCATCCAGGTGCAGCTGGCGTCGCCCGTGATCGGCGCGGCGGCGATCGGCCATTTCGGCCTGTTCCGCGCGCGCGCGAGCGGCACGTTCTGGACCGACACGCTGCGCTGGTTATGCGACGGGCAGAACCCCTGGCCGGAGGCCGCGATCGATCCGGGCGCCTGATCCGCGCGTGACCGGGCGTGTCGCGGCGAACCGCTTCGGACGCGGGCGAGAGGGCCTATCCCGCCCTGTGACGCAGCTGCAGCGATCGCGCGATCTCCGAGCGCTTGGCGGCGTAACCCGGAGCCACCATCGGATAGTCTCGCGGCAGCCCGTACTTGGCGCGAAATTCCTCCGGTGTCAGCCCGTAAGCCGTCAGGTGACGCTTGAGCGTCTTGTAGGACCTGCCGTCGATGAAGCTGATCAGGCCTTCGGCCTGGATCGACGCGCGGATCTCCCGCGCGGTGGCGGCGTCGGGCGTCGCGACCGCGCGCGCCGGTCCCGCGCCGATCTGTCTAAGCATCTCGTACGTACTGGCTAAAATCTCACAGAGTTGGACGGGGGAGACCGGATTGTGGGTCACGTAGGCACAGACGATCTTGATTGAATTTCTCAATGACGAGTCAGAATTTTCTCCCGCGTCGGCACCAACCTCAGGTAGCATACCTGCCATTCCTCCTCCAAAAGTGCCCCATGAGAGTTGTATATCAATTTTCGCATGTCAGTCCTTCATCTTGATTGAACTTCAAAAAAGAACATTGAGACCGATATTCTACTTATAGAAACAATGACTGCAAAATTTCTCAACCAGAAAGGGGCTCCATCCTCCCCGCGGACCTGGGTACCGAACAGGTTGCTGTACTGGATCTGCGACACGTCCGTGGCGGCGACCTTGTTGGAAGCGGTCGCGCCGGTCCCGCACGAGACGCCCACGGACACGGATGGAAGCGCGATCGGCGGAATTCGCGCACGGCGGACGGTCACCGACGACGCTGGCGCGACCGTTGCACACGCGGCGCCAGGTCTGCGAAGAGCCGACCGGGCAAGGGGCCCGGATGCGTCGCGGTGAATCGCGCCCGAGGGAGGATCATGACGGTTCAATCCGCGCGGACACGGGCGACAGAGTCCGGGCACCGTCCATGAGGGCGGTGGACGAGGGCGATCGCGTCGGGGCCATCTGCCAGGCCCTGCGACGGGCCATCGTGGAACGGGCGCTCGCCCCCGGCGACCGCCTGCCGGAGGACGCCCTCGGCGAGCGGTTCGGGGTGAGCCGCACCATTGCCCGGCAGGCCCTGCTGCGGCTGGCCGGGGAAGGCCTGGTCGACCTGCGCCGCAACCGCATCGCCGTCGTGGCGACGCCGAGCTGGGAGGAGGCGCGCGACACCTTCGACGTGCGTCTCGGCCTGGAGCGGCTGGTGGTGCGCCGCCTCGCCGGGCAGCTCAGCCCGGAGCAGCGCCAGGGCCTGCTGGACCAGATCGCCCGCGAGGAGGCCGCCCGGGGCGGACCCGAGGCGCTGTCGATCCGGCTCGCCACCGAATTCCACCTGATGCTCGCCGAGATGACCGGCAGCGCGGTGCTGACCCGCTACGTCGCGGAACTCGGCTATCGCTGCGCCCTGATCCTGTCTCTCTACAGCCGCCCGCATTCCTCGGACTGCGCCGTGAGCGAGCACCGCGACATCGTCGCCGCCCTGGTCGCGGGCGACGCCGAGCGCGCCGCCGCGCTCATGGACCACCATCTCGACGCGGTGGCGGACCGGGCACGCATCGTCCCGCCGGCCCCGCGCGAGCGCGATCTCGCGCGCCTGCTGGCGCCCTACGTCGCGGGCGGCGGGGCCTGAGCCCGCCGCGTCAAGCCGTGAGGCCGTGCTTGGTCAGGAGGCGCTCGGCGCTGTCGTTCCAGACCTCCATGCCGACGATCAGCCCGTCGCGCACGGTGAAACGGTCGACGTAGCGGTTGCCCTCGAACGGGGTGCCGTCCGGCCACGCGCCGTACAGGGTGCCGAGGCTGTAGACCGTGGTGACGCCGTCGCCCGGCACCACGTCCAGCCGCTCCATCCGCTTCTTCACCCAGGCGTAGCGGCCGGCGTTGAAGGCCGTGACCTCGGACGGATGGTTGAACACCCGGGCGCCGGTGAACACGATCCGCGTGCCCGGCGCCATGTAGCGCGCGGCCGTCTCGGGATCGGGCACCATCGAGGCCTCGAGATAGGCGGTCACGTTGGCGGCGTCGCGCGCGGTCGCCGCGCTTTGGGTCACGTCGGTCATGCAGGCCTCCTGTCGGCCTAACGTGCCGCAAAAGCCGCGCTCGTGCATGCAGGAAGTGTATGCACTTTGACGCCGGATTGAGCACAGATTGCCCCCGAGGATACAATCACCGGGCTGTGCAGCGGCCGAATCGGCCAATTCCCGATGGCACGGAGGTTGCGCTCGGCAGGCTGCGCCCCGCCCTCGGAGACACGCCATGGCCTCCTTCCTGCCCCCGACCCTGCGCCGCATCGCGGTGACGACGAGCGCCCTGCTCGCCCTCGCCGTCTCGACCGCGCAGGCGGCCGACACCGTCAAGATCGGCCTCGTAACGGCCCTGAGCGGCCAGTCCGCCAAGTCCGGCGAGGCGATCTCCCGCGGGATGAGTCTCGCCATCGACGAGATCAACGCCAAGGGCGGCGTCCTGGGGCGCCCCCTCGAGCTCGTGGCCCGCGACGACGAGGCCAACCCGTCCAAGGGCGTGCTGGCGACCCGCGAGCTGATCCAGCGGGTCGGCGTCGTCGCGGTGGTCGGCGGCCTCGACACGCCGGTCTCGATGGCGATCGTGCCGATCGCCAACCAGATGAAGGTGCCGTTCATCGGCCCCTGGGCGGCCGGCACCGGCATCACCCGCAACGGCGCCGCCGACAACTACGCCTTCCGCGTCTCCGCGGTCGACGCCCTCGTCGACGAGGCGCTGGTCGCCTACGCGGTGAAGACCTACGGGGCGAAGAAGCCCGGGATGATCCTCGTCAACAACGCCTGGGGCGAGTCGAACCAGAAGGGCCTCAAGGACGCCCTGCAGGCGGCCAACCTCCCGGCGGCCGGCATCGAGAAGTACGAGGCCAACGACGTCGACATGGTGCCCCAGCTGTCGCGGCTGAAGGAGGCCGGGGCCGACGCGCTGTTCCTCGTCGGCAATGTCGGACCCTCGGCCCAGGTGGTGAAGTCGCTGGACCGGATGGGCTGGTCGGTGCCGGTCGTCTCGCACTGGGGCCCGGCGGGCGGGCGCTTCGACGAGCTCGCCGGCCCGAGCGCCGGCAAGGTCCACTTCATCCAGACCTTCACCTTCGCGGGCAACGCGTCGCCGAAGGCGGGCACGGTGCTCGACGCGCTCAAGGCCAAGTACCCGGCGATCAAGTCGATGGCCGACGTCACGCCCGCGGTCGGCATCGCCAACGCCTACGACGCGACGCACCTGCTGGCGCTCGCCATCCAGGCCGCGGGCTCCACCGAGGGGCCGAAGGTCCGCGACGGCTTCTACAAGATCGGCACCTATCCGGGCCTGATCAAAACCTACGACAAGCCCTTCGCGCCCGGCCGGCACGACGCGCTCGGCCCGAACGACTACGTGTTCACCCGCTTCAAGGACGGTGAGATCGTCGCGGTGACCAACTGAGCCCGGCGATGCTGACCTCCATCCTCGTCAGCGGCCTCGGCCTCGGCAGCATGTACGGGCTCGTGGCCCTGGGCTTCCACGTGACCTACGCGGTGTCGGGGACCGTGAACTTCGCGCAGGGCAGCGTCGTCACCCTGGGGGCGGTCCTGGCCTACGCGCTCGGCGTCACCCTCGGCTGGCCGATGCCGGCCGCGATCGTCCTGGCGCTCGCCGGCTGCGCCCTGTTCGGCCTCGTGGTCGAGCGGGCGCTGGTCCGCCCGTTCGTGGCGCGCGGCTCGGACGCGTGGCTCCTGGCGACGGTGGCGGGCGGCATCGTCCTCGACAACACCGTGCTGTTCACCTTCGGCAAGGAGCCGCGAAGCCTGCCCTCCCCGCTGGCGACGAAGCCGGTGGAGATCCTCGGGACCGGCATCTACCCGCTGCAGCTCGTGATCCCGGTGGTCGGGATCGCGCTCGCCTTCGCGATCCGCACGGTGTTCCGCCGGACCGATCTCGGCCGCGTCCTGCTCGCCGTGGCGCAGAACGCCGACGCCGCCCGCCTGATGGGGATCGACGTGCGCCGCACCGTGGCCTGCGCCTTCGCGCTCTCGGCGGTGCTGGCCGGCATCGCGGGGCTCCTGATCGCGCCGCTGTTCTCGGTCTCGGCCGAGCTCGGCACACTGTTCGGCATCAAGGCCTTCGCGGTCGCGATCCTCGGCGGCATCGGCTCCGCCACCGGGGTGATCCTGGCGGGGCTGCTCTACGGCCTCGTCGAGGCCGGCGTCACCGCGACCCTCGGCTCGACCTACACGCAGCTCGTGGTGTTCTCGGTGATCATCCTGGCCCTCACCCTGCGCCCCGACGGCCTGCTCGGCCGCGCCGCGGTCAACAAGGTCTGACCCGATGCCGTACCTGCGCTCAGGCCCGGCGATGCGGCTCGGCATCGCCGGCCTCACCGCCGCCGCGCTCGGCCTCGTCGCGCTGACCGCAGGCTACAGCCACTTCGTGATCGCCCTCGTGGCACTGACCACGGTGGCGGGGGTCGGCCTCAACGTGCTCCTCGGCCTGACCGGGCTGATCTCCTTCGGCCAGGCCGGCTTCTACGCGATCGGCGCCTACGCGAGCGCGATCCTGACGCTCCACGGCGTGAGCTTCTGGCTGGCGCTCCCGGCGGCGGCCCCGATCGCGGCGCTCGTCGGCGGCCTCGTGGCGGTGCCGGCGATGCGGGTGAAGGGCCCCTACCTCGCCATGCTGACGATCGCCTTCGGCTTCATCGTCGAGCACGGCCTGATCGAGGGCGGCGAGCTGACCGGCGGCCAGAACGGCCTCGTCGTGACCGACGCCCCGACACTTTTCGGCGCGCCGCTCTCGCCGGCCGGCCTCGCGGTGCTGGCGGTGCTCGCGGCCGGGGCGAGCCTCGCCGGGTTCGATATCCTCGCCCGCAGCCGCCTCGGCCGGGCGATGCGCGCCGTGCGCGACGCCGACGTCGCCGCGGCGGCTCTGGGCTTCGACCCGGTCCGGGTGAAGACCCTGGCCTTCGCGATCTCCGCCGCCCTGACCGGCCTCGCGGGGGCAATCCTGCCGCCGCTGATGCTGTTCATCGCGCCGAGCTCGTTCCCGTTCTCGCAGTCGATCCTGTTCGTCCTCTCAGTGATCGTCGGCGGCGCCGGCACGGTGCTCGGCCCGCTGCTCGGGGCGCTCGTCACCGTGCTGCTGCCGGAGGCGCTGTCCGGCCTCGCCGAGTACCGCCTGCTGTTCTTCGGCGTCGCGACGCTGGCGGTGCTGTGGCTGGTCCCCTCGGGGCTGGTCGGCAGCCTCGCCCGGTTGCTGCCGCGAGGCCGCGACGAGGCAGCCGCCGTCGAGGGCGGGGAGGTGCCGCTGCCCGGCACGGCGGCGCGCGAGGCCCTCGTCCTCGAGGGCGTCGGCATCCGCTTCGGCGGCATCACGGCGGCGGACGGCGTCGACCTCACGGCCCGGCCGGCGGCCGTCACCAGCGTGATCGGCCCGAACGGGGCCGGCAAGACCACCGTGCTCAACATGGTCTCGGGCTTCTACCGCCCGAGCGCCGGGGCGATCCGGCTGGGCGACCGCGACCTCGCCGGGCGGCCGGCCCACGTCGTCGCCCGGGCCGGCATCGCGCGCACTTATCAGACCACCCGCCTGTTCGGCTCGCTGCCGGTGGCCGACAACGTCGCCCTCGGCTTCGCGCCGGGCCGGCTCTGGCGCCGTGCGCGGGCGCGGGACCGCGAGACGGCCGCCGCGCTCCTCGCCTTCGTCGGCTACCGCGGCGCCGTGGACCGCCCGGCCGCCGAGCTGCCCCATGTCGACCGGCGCCTCGTGGAGATCGCCCGGGCGCTCGCCGGCGGTCCCGCGGTGCTGCTCCTCGACGAGCCCGCCGCCGGCCTGTCGCGGGCCGATACCGACCGGCTGGCCCGGCTGATCCGCCGGATCGCCGACAGCGGCGTCGCGGTGGTGCTGGTCGAGCACGACATGCCGCTGGTGATGGGCATCTCCGACCACATCCTCGTCATGGATGCCGGGCGCCCGATCGCGCGGGGCACGCCCGCCGAGATCCGGCGCGACCCGGCGGTCCTGCGCGCCTATCTCGGCGGCGCCGACACCCCGGCCCGGCCGCGGAGCGCGCCGTGGCAGGGACCGGCGGACGCCGTCCTCTCGGTCCTCGACCTGACCGCCGGCTACGGCGCCGCGCCCGTCCTCGACGGCGTCCATCTCGACGTGCGGCCGGGGGAGACCGTTGCCCTGCTCGGCGCGAATGGGGCCGGCAAGTCCACGGCCATGCGGGCCCTGGCGGGGCTGCTGCGCCCGGTCGCGGGATCGGTCGTGTTCGAGGACCGGCGCGTCGAGGCGCTACCTGCGCACCGGATCGCCAGAAGCGGGCTCGTCCTGGTGCCGGAGGGCCGGCAGGTCTTCCCGGAGCTCACCGTCGTCGAGAACATCCGTCTCGGCGCCTTCGGGCGCGGGTCGCCGATCGACCCGGCCGAGGTGGAGCGCCTGCTCGACCGGTTCCCGCGGCTGCGCGACCGGGCGGCAAGCCGGGCGGGCCTGCTCTCCGGCGGCGAGCAGCAGATGCTGGCGATCGCCCGCGGGTTGATGGCGCACCCGCGCATCCTGCTCCTCGACGAGCCGTCGCTCGGCCTCGCCCCGGCGATGATCAACGCCCTCTACGCGACCGTGGCCGAGCTGCGCGACGAGGGCGTCACCATCCTGATCGTGGACCAGATGGCGGCACTGGCCCTCACGGTCGCCGACCGCGGCTACGTCCTGGAGCAGGGCCGGGTCGTCGCGCGCGGAACCGCCGCGGAGCTGTCGGCGGACAAGGGGCTGGAAGCGGCCTATCTCGGTGCGGCGTAAGGGGGCCCTGATGGACACGAATGCCGGACACGGCCGCTACGGCTACAGCGCCCTCCCCGACCGCCCGGTCTACGACTGGCCGGCGGGCAAGCGGCTGGCCGTCTATGTCGGGCTGAACCTCGAGACCTTCGCGTTCGGCGAGGGCCTCGGCGCCGAGCTGGCCCCGGGCGGCCCGCAGCCGGACGTGCTCAACTACGCGTGGCGCGACTGGGGCAACCGGGTCGGCGCCTGGCGGATCGCCGCGATGCTGGACGAACTGGCCATGCCCGCGAGCGTGCTGGTCAACAGCAACCTCTACCGGGACTGTCCCGGGCTGATCGAGGCGTTCCGGGCGCGGGGCGACGAGATCGTCGGCCACGGGCGGACCAACGCCGAGCGGCAGGGCACCCTCGACGAGGCCGCCGAGCGGGCGTTGATCGCCGAGACGACGCGGGTGATCGCCGCGCAGGAGGGCAGCCCGCCTGCCGGCTGGCTCGGGCCCTGGATCTCGCAGTCGCGGGTGACGCCTGACCTGCTCGCCGAGGCCGGCTACCGCTACCTGCTCGACTGGGACCACGACGACCAGCCGACCTGGTTCGCGACCCGCGGCGGCGGCCGAATCCTGACGGTGCCCTACCCGCAGGAACTCAACGACATCCCCGCCATCGTGGCCCGCAAGGAGACGGGGCGCCAGTTCGCCGAAGCCATCGTCGACGCCTTCGAAGAAATGCTGGAGCAGTCTCGGGGCGCGCCGCTGGTGATGGGCATCGCGCTCCATCCCTACATCGTCGGGCGCCCGCACCGGCTGCGGCCCCTGCGGCGGGCGCTCCGGCACATCGCCGACCGCCGCGCCGACATCTGGCTCACCACCGCCGGGGCGATCGCCGACCACATCGTGGCGCGAGAGGCCGGGCCGCGCTGACGCGGCCCTGACCCGGCGAGCTCAGAGCACCTGCGACAGGAACCGGCGCGTGCGCTCGTCCCGGGCGGAGGCGAAGAAGGTCGCGGGCGGCCCGTGCTCGACGATCACGCCGCGGTCGGTGAAGTAGATGTGGTCGGCGACGTCGCGGGCGAAGTTCATCTCGTGGGTGACGAGCATGCAGGTCATGCCCTCCTCGGCGAGCTCCCGGATCGTCACCAGCACCTCCTTGACCGTCTCCGGATCGAGGGCGGCGGTGACCTCGTCGAACAGCATCACGTCGGGCCGCATCGCCAGCGAGCGGGCGATGGCCACGCGCTGCTGCTGGCCGCCGGACAACTCGCCGGGATAGGCGTTCTCCTTGCCGGCGAGCCGCACCTTGGCGAGCAGCGCCCGCGCCCGGGACTCGACCTCGCGCCGGTCCTGCCCGAGGACGTGGATGGGGGCCATCATCACGTTCTGCAGCGCGGTCTTGTGCGGGAACAGGTTGTACTGCTGGAACACCATGCCGACCTTGCGGCGCAGCGCCAGTTTGT
Organism: Methylobacterium sp. NMS14P; assembly: GCF_028583545.1. Lineage (NCBI taxonomy): Bacteria > Pseudomonadati > Pseudomonadota > Alphaproteobacteria > Hyphomicrobiales > Methylobacteriaceae > Methylobacterium > Methylobacterium sp. NMS14P. The sequence continues at coordinate 3,707,538 of NZ_CP087106.1, forward strand.
CGAGCCGCGGATCGGTCACCTCGATCCCCTCGACCTGAATCGAGCCCGCGCTCACCGGCACCAGGGCGTTGACGCAGCGGATCAGCGTCGACTTGCCCGAGCCCGACGGGCCGATGATGCAGACGACCTCGCCCTTGCGGACGTCGAAGCTGATCCCCTTCAGCACCTCGAACGTCCCGAAGGACTTGTGCACGTCGGCGAGGCGGACGATCGGCTGATCGGGGGTCCAGCTCGGGGACGGGGTGGCGGCCGGGGTCGCGCGCGTCATGGTCTCAGCGGGTCTCGAAGCGGCGTTCCAGGGCGGCGGTGAACCGGTCGATCGGGTAGCAGTAGAGGAAGAAGCACAGCAGCGCGAAGCCGTAGAGCGGCGCGAACAGCTCGGGGCGGCCGCCCTCGGCGGCGTGCACCTGCGCGGTCAGCGTCAGCATCTCGGTGACGCCGACGATGGAGGCCTGCACGGTCGCCATGGCGATGAGCGAGTAGACGTTCATCCAGGGCGGCAGCATGCGCTTCGCGCACTGGGGCAGGATGATGCGCCACATCGTCTGCCGCCGGGTGAAGGCCAGCGACTCGGCGGCTTCCCACTGGGTGTTCGGTACCGAGCGCACCGCGCCGCGGACGATCTCGGCGACGTTGGCCATGACCGGCAGGCTGAAGCCGAAGGTCGCCTTCACCCAGTCGGGCAGCGGCACGCGGATGCCGAACACGGTGATCTGGAACGGCACGAGGAACATCACGAAGAACAGCAGCACCAGCCAGGGCACGTTGCGGAAGACCTGCGTGGCGCACCACGCGAGGCGGGGCAGGATCCGCCCCTCCGCCAGCATGGCCAGCCCGAGCCCGATGCCCGCCACCGTCCCGATCGCCATCGCCATCAGTGAGATCGCGACGTTGAAGGCGAAGCCCGTGAGCAGGAGAGGCGCCCACTTGATCACGACCTCCAGCGGCGACAGCGCGGCGGTTCCTCCCTGCGCCCAGGCCGGGACGGCGACGAGGGCGAGCCCGGTCAGCAGCCAGAGATGGGCCGGGCGCAGGCGCGCCGCCGCGCGGTCCTTCGGGAGCGCGAACGGCAGGAGCACCGGCAGGTCCCCCGGTCGCCCGCCCTGCGGATCGGCAGCGTTCATCGGCCGTATCCCGGGATGCGCAGGGTGCGTTCCCAGCGGTGCATGATCCAGACGAGTACGCCGACGAGGACCGCGTAGGTCGCCAGCAGCACCAGCATCATCTCCAGGACGTTCTGCGACTCCGACCAGATCTGCTTGACCGCGTACAGCGTCTCCGGAACCGCGATGGCGTAGGCCAGCGTCGTGGTCTTCAGGAGGTTGATCAGGTTGTTGTTCAGGGCCGGCAGGCAGACGCGCAGGGCCAGCGGCAGGACGACGTACCGGTAGGCCTTGAACCGGGTGTAGCCCAGGGCCTCGGCGGCCTCGACCGTGGTCCGCGGCACGGCCTCGATGCCGGAGCGGAAGATCTCGACGTTGAACGCGCCCGCGAACAGCGATAGCGAGATGATCGCCCACTGGACGTTGCTGAGGATCGGCGCGCGCAGGCCGTCCGCCGAGCGGATGTCCGGGAGCAGCGTCCCGAGGCCGAAGTAGAAGAAGAAGATCTGCACGAGCGGCGGCGTGTTGCGGAACACCACCACGAAGCCGTTGACCAGCGCCCGCAGGACGCGCGACGGCCCGCTCTGCAGGAGCGCGCCGACGGCGCCGATGACGAGGCTCGCCAGGATCGTGCTGATCCCGAGGAGCAGCGTCATCCGCAGGCCGGCCACGTACCGGTCCCAGTCGTAGGGATCGTAGAAGACCGTGAAGTTGAAGCCCGTGGTCTCGTAGAGCTGCTGGAACCACGCCTGGATCGTGGCGATCATCGCGGGCGAACGTTCGGCTTCGGCGTGCAGGCGCGCATCAGTTGGTCGCGTTCTTGTACTTCTCGTGCATCGCCTTCGAGTAAGCGGTCGGCTCGATGCCCCACTTCTTCTCCTCGTTGACGATGAAGCCGGTCTTCATCCAGTCCTTGGTGGCGTCCTCGACCGCGGTCTGGAGCGTGGTGTTGCCCTGCGCCACCGCCATCATCCACGGAGCGTCGAGGATGCCCTTGAGCGGCAGCGCGTAGTTGGCCTTCCAGTCGTCGTCGAGCAGCTTACCCTGCAGCATGCTCTGGTCGTAGACGTAGCCGATGCAGTTGCCCTGCTTGAGCGCGAAGAGCGGCTTCTCGGACCCGTCGAAGGCGACGATCTCCGCCCCGTAGGTCCGCGCGACGTCCTTGTTGTACCACGCCCCCGAAGTGGCGCAGACCGGCTTGCCCTTGAGCTGCGCCCAATCGGTGATGCCGGACGACTTGGGCAGCAGGACGTTGACGAAGTCGGAATAGTAGTTCGGGTCGATCGCCTGCACGACGCGGCGGCGCTCCGGCTTGTCCGACAGGGTGGCGATCAGCAGATCGACCTTGCCCTGCTGCAGGAACTCGATCCGGTTGGCCGAGACGACCGGCACGAGCTCGAGCTTCACGCCCAGCCGCTTGGCGAGGTCGGCGGCGAGATCGGGCTCGAGGCCGATGATCGTCCCGCTCGGGTCGCGGAAGCCGAACGGCTTGTAATCCGCCTTCACGCCGACGATCAGCGTCCCGCGCTTCTTGATCGCGTCGACGCCGTCGGCGGCCGCGGCCCGGCCGGGCAGCGCGACGGCCGAGAACGCCGCGAGCGCGGCCATCGCACCGGTGCTCAGAAGGGTGCGGATCGTGAGGCGCATCGGATCTTTCCTGCTCGGGTCGACTGATCTTGGCACGGTTTCAAGCAATCCACGAGCCATTGGCCGGCGCATCAACTGAAACGTGCCAGAGCGAAGGGCTTGAGATCGACGGTGCCGCCGGTCCCGGCCAGCTCCGCCGCGACGGCCTCGCCGATGCCGGCCGAGTGCTTGAAGCCGTGCCCCGAGCAGGCGGAGACGACCAGGACCCGCTCCATCGCGGGATGCCGGTCGATGATGAAGCCGCGGTCGGGGGTCACCGTGTAGACGCAGGCCGCGGCCTGGACGACCTCCGGGGTCGCGCCGGCCAGCCGGTTCGCGACGCGCAGCCGGTACATGTCGTCGGATTCCGACGGGTCGACCCGGCGCTCCACCCCGTCGGCGCTGGTGGTGGTGCTGTACTGCTCCGTCGCGACCTTGATGGACCCGTCGAGCGGCGGGAAGCCGTAGAGGTATGCCGTGTCGCTCGTCCCGTACATCCAGATGAAGACCGGCGCGTGCGGCCCGTAGGCGGTCTCGTCCGCCAGCGCGTACCAGTGCAGGAGCTGACGGCGGACGGTCAGCAGACGGTCGAACGGGCTCCCGAGCAGCGGGGCCGTCCAGGCGCCAGCGGCCACGACGGCGCGGTCGGCCAGGATCGTCCCCTCCGCCGTCTCGATGCGGACGCCGCTCCCGTCCTGCTGCAGCCCGACCACCGCGCAGTTCGTGCGGATCTCGGCACCCGCGGCACCCGCGCGGCCGAGCTGCGCCGCGAGGCAGCGCTCCGGGAACACGTAGCCGCCGCCCGGCTCGTAATAGGCCTTCTCGTCGCCCGCGAGGTTGAGGAATTGCGGGAACCGCCGGGCCACCTCCGCGCCGGTGAGCACCTCGTGGACGATGCCGGCCCCCTCCGCGGCGCCGATGGAGCGTCCGACGAAGTCCGGCTTGCCGTGATGCGAGGAGACGCCGTGGCCTGGGGCCATGACGAGGGCCCCGCAGGCGTTCAGCAGCGTCTCGCCCGTCTCGGCCTCCAGCTCGCGCCAGATGCGGTGCGAGGCGGTGACGAAGGGCACGTAGTCGGCGCCCTCACCGACCGCCTGCCGGGTGATCCGCGTCTCGCCGTGGCTGGACCCGAGCGCGTGGGGCGGCGCGAAGCGGTCGAGCCCGATCACCGCGGCGCCACGCTTCGCCAGCTGGTAGAGCGCGGCGCTGCCCATCGCGCCGAGCCCCAGGACGGCGACGTCGTAGCGGCGGCTCACGGCCGGCGCTCTTGCGGGCTGCCGGGACGGGACGCCGCCGCGTCGGGGAGCGGGAGCAGATCGGCAGGTTGAGGCATCCGGAGGCGGTCTCGCGCGGCACGGGATAACGGCACACAGCATGATGGATGCCGAGGCGGGCGTTTGACTGACACGGACGGTTTCCTGCACTTTTGAGCCATCGGGGAGCGGAGGGCGCGTGTGAGATGGAGGCGGAGACCGGGGACCGGCCGCAGGAGATCGGCTTCATCCTCGTGCCCGGCTTCGCGCTGCTGTCCTTCGCTTCGGGTTGCGAGCCGTTCCGGGCGGCCAACGAACTCGCCGGGCGGCCGCTCTACCGCCTGCGCTACTTCGGCGAGTCGGAAGGCTCAGTGGCCGCCTCGTCGGGCGCCGAGATTCCCACCGAGGCGCTGCCGCGCCTGCGCGGCCACCTCCACACCCTCTTCGTCTGCGCGGGCGGAGAGCCGACCGGGTGGGACAGGCCCGAGATCCACGCGGCTCTCCGGCGGATGGCCCGGCTCGGTGTCCGCATCGGCGGCATCTCGGGCGGTCCCTACCTGATGGCCGCGGCGGGCCTGCTGGCCGATCGCGCGTTCACGCTCCACTGGGAATATGCCGGCGCCACGGTCGAGACCTTCCCGGAGGCGCGCCTGAGCCGGGCGCGCTACGTCGCCGACGGCGATCGCCTGACCTGCGGCGGCGGCGTCGCCCCCCTGGAGATGGCCCACGCGCTGATCGCCGAGCGCATGGGCGAGGCCTTCGCCCGCCGCGTCTCCGACTGGTTCCTCCACACCGCCATCGGCGCCGCCGACGACCCGCAGCGGGCCTCCGCGGTCGAGCGCTACGGGATCCACCATCCGGCCCTGCTGGCGGTGCTGGAGACGATGGAGAAGACCGTGGAGGCGCCGCTCGGCCGCCTCGCCATGGCGCGCCTCGCGGCGATCAGCCCGCGCCACCTCGATCGGCTGTTCCTCGAGAAGCTCGGCCTGAGCTTCTCGGCCCAGTACAGGGCCATCCGCCTCGCCCACGGACGGCGCCTGCTGCGCCAGAGCCCGCTCAGGATCGGGGAGATCGCGACGGCCTGCGGCTTCTCGAGCGCGGCCCATTTCGCCCGCTGCTACCGGTCCCAGTTCGGCTGCAGCCCGTCCGCGGAGCGAGCGTGACGTCCGCGCGGGCAGTCCGAGCCGTCAGTCCCGCGCGTCCGGGAGAGGCGGCGGATCGACGGGATCCTCCCGGCGCAGCGCGACGCCGCTGGTGCCCTGGGCCAGCATCGCCCGCAGCAGCGCCTCCATCTGGCCGACGGCCGCCTCGACCGCCAGGCCGTCCTGCCGGATGTTCGAGATGCAGTTGCGCCGCGAGTCGGGCAGCCCCGGCGCCGGGCCGAACGTGACGTAGCAGCCCAGGCTGTCGGAGGCCGACAGGCCCGGCCGCTCCCCGATCAGCACCACGACGCAGCGCGCCCCGAGCCGGGCCCCGATCGGATCGCCGATCGCCACCCGCCCCTGGCTCGCCACGACCACGGGCGCCAGGCTCCAGCCGGCCCGCCGCGCCCGCGCCGCGAGCGCCGCGGCGGCCGGGACCGCGTTCAGCGCGACCGCCGTCGCCGAGAGCCCGTCGGCGATCACGATGGCGACGTCGAAGCCTTGTCCGAGCCCGTCGAGCAGCGCCGCGGATTCCGGATCGAGGGCCCGGCCCCAGTCCGGCCGGCGCAGGTACTCCGCCCGGTCGGTCACGGCCGAGCGGACCTCCACCGCCTCCAGGCCCTGGACCGTCAGCGCCTCGCGAATCGCGGCCGCGTCGAGGGGCGTCCACACCGCCTCGCGGGCGCGGGCGTGGTCGAGGCCGAAGGCGAGCGCCGCGCCGGTCGGGAGGCCGGCGCCGTGCGCGCCCAGCGCGACGCGCGCCTGGGTCAGCCCGCGCAGGTCGTGCAGCGTCGGGGGGCCCGGGCGGGTCGGCTCGGTCGGCTCGTCGCTCACGCGGCCCTCCCCGGCAGCAGCCGGGACGCCTCGGCGAGGGCCGGGGGCAGCGCGCCCGTCGCGCTGGCCAGCCGGCCCTGCGCGTCCGTGATCCGCACGTCCCGCAGCCACGCCTCGAATTCCGGGGCCGGACGGCGCCCCAACGTCTCGCGGGCGAAGACCGCGTCGTGGTGCGACAGCGACTGGTAGTTCAGCATCACGTCGTCCGCCCCCGGCACGGTGATGACGAAGTTGACGCCGGCCGCGCACAGCAGGGTCAGGAGCGCGTCCATGTCCTCGCCGTCGGCGTCGGCATGGTTGGTGTAGCAGACGTCCACGCCCATCGGCAGGCCGAGCAGCTTGCCGCAGAAGTGGTCCTCCAATCCGGCGCGGATGATCTGCTTGCCGTTGTAGAGATATTCGGGACCGATGAAGCCCACGACCGTGTTGACGAGGAGGGGATCGAACTCTCGCGCCACCGCGTAGGCGCGCGCCTCCATCGTCTGCTGGTCGACGCCCCAGTGCGCCTCCGCCGAGAGGGCCGAGCCCTGGCCGGTCTCGAAGTACATGTATTGGCCGCCCTCCAGGCAGCGGCCGAGCGACCGCGCCGCGTCCGAGGCCTCGCGCAGGACGGCGAGGTCGACGCCGAAGCCGGCATTGGCTTTCTGCGAGCCGGCCACCGACTGGAACACGAGGTCGACGGGCGCTCCACGGGCCATGGCCTCGATCGCCACCGTGACGTGGCCGAGGCAGCAGTGCTGGGTCGGCACGTCGAGGCGCAGCCGCAGGGTCTCCAGCAGCTCGACGATGCGGATGTAGTCCGGCAGGGAATCGGTGGCCGGGTTCACGCCGATCACCGCGTCGCCCGAGCCCATCAGCAGGCCGTCGAGGGCCGAGATCAGGATGCCCTCGGACGAGTCGGTCGGGTGGTTGGGCTGGTTGCGGGTGGCGAGCCGACCGGGCAGGCCGATGGTCGAGCGGAAGCGCGTCACCACCGGCCGCTTGGCGGCGACGGCGACGAGGTCCTGCAGCCGGCAGATCTTGGAGACCGCCGCGACCATCTCGGGCGTGAGGCCGGGCGCGAGCGCGGCGAGGGCGTCCGCGTCGGCGGCGGGCGCGAGCAGCCACTCGCGGAAGGCGCCGACCGTCAGCGACGAGACCGGCGCGAAGGCCGCCGCGTCGTGCCGGCGGGCGATGAGGTCCGAGACCTCGTCCTCGTCCGAGGGGATCAGCTCCTCGGCCAGGAAGGTCTTGAGCGGCAGGTCGGCGAGGGCGATCTGCGCGGCCAGGCGCTCTACCGGCCCGTCGGCGCAGAGCCCGGCGAGCTGGTCGCCCGAGCGCTCCGGCGTGGCCTTGGCGAGCAGGCTGCGCAGGTCCGGGAAGGTGAAGCGCGTACCTTCGATCGTCGTCGCGTAGGCCATGCGGGCGCTCCCGGCGCGCTGTCGGACGTCAGGGAATCCGATCCTGCCGGATGTCGGGGCCGCCGGGAAGCGGGGACGGCGCGGGCGCTGCCCGTCCTCAGGCCGGCAGCACGACCACCTTCGTCTTCACCGGCGTGCGCGCGTAGAGGTGGATCATGTCCTGGCTGAGCAGGCCGACGCAGCCGCTGGTGATGCCCGTGCCGATCGATTCGGCGTCGCTGCTCGCGTAGATCGTGTAGAGCGTGTAGGCGCCGTTCTGGTAGAGGTGCAGCGTGCGGGCACCGAGCGGGTTGTCGAGGCCGCCGGGCATGCCGCGGGCGTACTTCGCGGCCTCGGGCTGGCGCCGGATCATCTCCTTGGGCGGGGTCCACGTCGCCCACTCGGACTTGCGGCCGACATAGGCGTCGCCGTTCCACAGGAAGCCCTGGCGGCCGACATTGGCGCCGTAGCGCGTGGCCGTGCCGTCGCCCTCGATGCGGTAGACGTAATAGTTGGCGGGATCGACCACGATCGTGCCGGGCGCCTCCGACGAGGCGTACTGGACGGTCCGCCGATAGTATTTCGGGTTGACCTTGCTGACGTCGACCGCCGGGATCGGGAACTTCTCGTTCGGCATCGGCCCGTAGGTCTTCGCCGCCTCGGCCATGAGCAGGGTGTCGGTCGTTCCGCACCCGCCGAGCGAGAGGGCGCCGATCCCGAGGGCGGAGCCGGCCAGGAACGACCGGCGGCTGAGAAGTGCCGCCTCGCATCCGAGGCGCCCGCGCCCGTCGAGCCCGCCGGCCTTGCGATCGTCCGTCATCATCGCCCTGGACTTCCCTGTCCTGCAGCCCGGCGCCACCGCGCGGCGTGCCCCCGTCGCGCGAACGGCCAAGCTTGAGAGTGCCGCGTGCCAGCGTGCCTGGCAAGCTTGTCTCTACAGAGCCGAGAGCGGCCGAAATGCGTCGCAAGTGTGGTGGATCCCCGTGATCTCCAGACTTCGTCGCCGAACGTTCGTGTCGAATGCGCCGGGTGTGCTTCGGCTGCCGCGGGCGTCCCGGCGCGCGGCGACGCCGGTCGGCGGCGTCAGAACTGCACGCCGCGGGTCAGGCTGCCGTCGACCACGAGGTTGGTGCCGGTGATGAAGCTGGCGGCCGGACTGGCCAGGAAGACGGCCGCGCGCGCCACCTCCTCGGGCCGCGCCATCCGGCCGGTCGGGTTCAGCCGCAGCGCCTCGGCGAACAGCGCCGGGTTGCCGGTCTCGATCTGGTGCCAGACGCCGCCCGCGAAGTAGGTGTTGCCGGGCGAGACCGAGTTGGCGCGGATGTTCCGGGGCGCGAGCTGGAAGGCCAGCCCCTGCGCGTAGTGGATCAGCGCCGCCTTGAAGGCGCCGTAGGGACCGGCCGCGAAGTCGATCTCGCGCCCGGAGACGCTGGAGATGACGACGATCGCGCCGGCCCCGGAGCGCTCGAGGAACGGCATCGCCGCATCGACCGCCGTGACCGTGCCCATCATGTCGACGGCGAAGCCGCTCCGCCACGCCGCCTCGTCGCTGCCGACCGCGAGGGCGCTCACGTTCGGCACCACGACGTCGAGGCCGCCGAGCTCCTCCGCGGCCTCGGCGACCCAGCCGCGCAGGGCGGCGGAGTCGGCCACGTCGACGGCGCGCCCGGTCGCCGCCACGCCCCTGCCGCGCAGGTCCGCCACCTTGGCGGCGACCTCCGCGGCGTTACGGGCGCAGAAGGCGACCGCCGCCCCCTCGTCTGCCAGCAGGTCGACGATCGCCCCGCCGATGCCCTTCGTGCCGCCGGTCACCAGTGCCCGGCGGCCCCTGAGGCCGAGATCCATGCCATCCTCCTCCGTCGCCGATCAGGCGTGGGCGATCGCTTTCGTGATCGAGGCGCCGAGCGTGTATTTCGGATCGACCATGTTGCCGAGCCGCACGCGCCCGCACTGCGTGAGCAGCATGTAGGCGTCGATCTCGTCGAAGCCGAAATCGGCCGCGAGCCAGCGGATCAGCTCCCGGTAGGCGATGCGCGCGGCGTCCTCCATCGGGCGGGACGAGCCGATCGTCATGTAGAAGTCTTCGGTCTCGAGCCGCGGCCAGCGGAAGGTCCAGCCCTTGATCAGGTCGATCTGCACCGTCGTGTGGGTCGGGTGCTCCACCGCGACGCCGCAGAGCTCGCCGTCGCCCTGCGCGGCGTGGCAGTCGCCGAGGTAGAGGAGCGCGCCCTTCGCATTCACCGGCAGGTAGATCACCGCGCCGACGCCCACGTCCGGCAGGTCCATGTTGCCGCCGTAATAGTCCGGCTGCAGCGAGGAGATCGCCTCGATCTCCGGCGAGGTGCCGATCGTGCCGATGAACGGCTGGTAGGGCAGCGTGATCCGGTCGTTCCAGCGCACGCCGTTCTCGGCCGTGACCTCGAGCTTGCGCACCCGCTCGGGGAGCGGCGGATTGAGGAGCGCGGTGTCGCCGGTGGCGACGAGGCCGCCGAATTCCGGCATGATCAGCGTCGTGCCGCAGGGCTGCGGGCCGCGCGGCCGGATCGAGCGGATCGCCACCGCGAGGCAGTCGCCCTTCTCGGCGCCGTTGACGTAGATCGGCCCGTTCTGCGGGTTGAGGTAGGGGAAGTTCAGGATCTGCGTCGGGCTGTCGGTCTCGTGGCGGATCTTGCCCTCGAAGGCGTCGTGGGTCTCGACGGTGACGACGGCGCCGGGATCGACGGTCAGCACCGGCTCGGCGAAGGGGCCGTAGACGTAGTGGTAGCGGCCCTGCTCGGCCTCGGTGATCGTGTGCTCCCGGCCGGGCTTGCCGCCGGCGACGCCCTTGCGGGCCATGATGGACTGGTCGAGCCACTGCATGGTCGTCTCTCCCTGGGTTGTCGGACTGAGGTGTCAGACGGCGAGGTGGCGCCGCACGAGGTCGCGGTCGTCGAGGTCCCGGGCCGTCAGCGCCGCGACGATCCGGCCCTTGTCCATGACGTAGCTGCGCTGGGCCATGGCGCGGATCAGGTCGAGGTTCTGCTCCACGAACACGATCGTCACCCCGGTGCGCTTGTTGAGATCGACCAGGGTGCGGCCGATCTGCTGCACCACCGAGGGCTGGATGCCCTCGGAGGGCTCGTCGAGGAGGATCAGCGCGGGCCCGCCGACGAGGACGCGGCCGATGGCGAGCTGCTGCTGCTGCCCGCCCGAGAGCGTCCCCGCCCGCTGCCCGCGCCGCTCCCGCAGGATCGGGAACGGCCCGAAGGCGCGCTCGTAATCCGGCCGCTCGCCCTTCGGCAGCAGCGAGGCCCCGACCGTCAGGTTGTCGGCGACGCTCATGCGCGGGAAGACGTCGCGGCCCTGGGGCACGTAGCCGATGCCCAGGCGAGCGCGCCGGTGGGCGGCCATCCCCTCGACGGCCGCGCCTCGGAACGCGATGCCGCCCGCGGAGGCGGGCAAGAGCCCGACGAGGCTACGCATCAGCGTCGACTTGCCGACGCCGTTGCGGCCGATCACCGCCACGATCTCGCCGGGCCGGACCGCGAGGTCGACGCCCTGCAGCACGGGCTTGCCGCCGTAGCCGGCCCGCAGGCCGGTCGTCTCGAGGAGCGGTTCAGGCATCGGCGACGCTCCGCAGCGGCGGCGCGTCCGCCTCCCCGAGGTAGATCGCGGCGACCCGCTCGTCCGCGATGATCGCGTCGGTGGTGCCCTGAGCGAAGATGCGCCCGACATGGAGCACGGTCACCCGCTGGGCGATCTGCCGGACGAAGGCCATGTCGTGCTCGATGGCCAGCACCGCGACGCCGTCGCGGTTGAGCGCCTGCACCATCGCGCCGGTGGCGAAGGTCTCGTCCGGCGACATCCCGGCAGTGGGCTCGTCGAGGAGGAGCAGGCGCGGCTTGAGGCTGATCGCCATGCCGATCTCCAGCCACTGCTTCTGCCCGTGGCTGAGGTTGCCGGCGCGGTCGGAGGCCGCCGCGGTGAGGTTGAGGAATGCGAGCAGCCGGCGGATCTCGGCGCCGAGCGAGGCGCCCTCGAGATGGTGCTGCAGGGCGATCTCCAGGTTGTGCGCCACCGACAGGCTCGGGAAGATGCCCGGCACCTGGAACTTGACGCTCATGCCCCGCCGGATCCGCGCGAAGGGCTTGAGCGCGGTGATGTCCTCGCCGGCGTAGAGGATCTGCCCCCGCTCCGGCGCGTACTCGCCGAGCAGCAGGCGGAAGAACGTGCTCTTGCCGGCGCCGTTCGGCCCGATCAGGCAGTGGATCTCCCCCGCCGCCAGGGCGAAGTCGACGTCGTTGGTGACGTGCAGTCCGCCGAAATGCTTGCTGAGCGCGCGGGTCTCGAGGAGCGGGGTCATCGGCCCGCCTCCCGGCGGCGCAGGCGGCCGAGCCCGCGCATGGCCGCCACCACGAGGCCGTCGGGCGCCGCCAGCACCACCACCACGAGGAGCAGGCCCATCACCACCAAGGCGTACTGGCTGCCGTAGATCGTCAGCGCCTGGAAGCCGCCGAGGACCAGGAGCGTGCCGACGAGCGTGGCCGTCAGGTCACCGCGGCCGCCGACCGCGACCCAGATCACCGGGAGCGCGGCGGCGGTGAGCCCCATGCTGGAGGGCGTGATGTACTGACCCCAGGCGGTGTAGAGGGTGCCGCTCAGCCCCGCGAGGGCCGAGCCGATCACGAAGGCGGCGAGCTGGTAGCGCCGCACGTCGTAGCCGAGCATCTCGGCCCGTTCCGGGTTCTCGCGGATCGCCACCAGCACGTTGCCGAACCGGGCGTTCACCAGGATGCGCAGCGCGAGGTAGACGACGATCAGGAGAGCCAGCAGCCCGTAGTAGAGGGCGACGTCGGGAAACAGCACGACGTCACCGTCGAACCACGGCACGGTCAGGGGCGGCATGCCGCTCATGCCGTTGTAGCCGTTGAGGCGCGCCGCCCCGATCTTCCATTCCGGGCCGGCGGTCTGCGCCATGAAGCGCTCCAGGGCGAGCGTCACCGACAGGGTGATGATGCCGAGGAAGACGCCGCCGATCCGGCCGAAGAACAGGAAGTAGCCGAGGAGCGCCGCCATCACGGCCGAGAGCGCCACCGCCAGCACCACGGCCGCCAGGGTGAAGCCGTAGGCGGCGCCGACGTTCAGGGTGAGCACGCCGTAGGCGTAGCCGGAGAGGCCGAAGAAGGCGGTCTGGCCGAAGCTGAGCGCGCCACCGTAGCCCCAGATCAGGCACAGGCCGAGCGCCATGAACACCCAGCAGAAGAAGTACGCCGTGTTGCCGACCGTGTAGCCGTCCGCGAACCACGGGTAGGCCACCGCGGCGGCGACCGCGAACGCGAAGGCGGTCCAGAAGGCCGGGCCGCGCCCCAGGGTCTGCGGGCCCTCGAGGCGCCGGAGCAGGGTCATCGCCGGAAGCATCGCCGAGGTCATCGCCATGGCCTCAGGCCCGCTCGCGCAGGATCAGGCCCGAGATGCCCCGCGGCAGCACCCGGATCACCAGGATCACCGCGACGAGGAGGCCGATCTGTCCGAAGAGCTGGCCCTGCCACGTCGTGAGCAGCGCCCGCACGGTGCCCAGCACGAGCGCCGCCGGCGCCGTGCCGAGGAAGATGTCGGCGCCGCCGACCACCACGGTGACGAAGGCCTCCATGATGAAGGTCGTCCCCATGGTCGGCACGATGGTCATGGTCGGCGCGTAGAGCCCGCCCGCGAGGCCCGCCAGCGCCGCGCCGAGGCCGAAGGTCAGGGCGTAGACCGTGCGGGTGTCGACCCCGAGGGCCTCGGCCATGTGCGGCACCTGGATGGTGGCGCGGGCGAGCGTCCCGAAGCGGGTGGCGTTGAAGGCGAGGTAGAGCCCGGCCAGCACCGCCACGGCGGCGACCATCAGCACCACGCGGTAGGTCGAGTAGGAGTAGCCGCCGACCGTGAAGCTGCCGAGCGGCGTGCCGATCCCCGGCATGCTGGAGCCCAGCAGGATCAGCGTGCCCTGCGTCGCCGCGAGGCTGATGCCCCAGGTCGCCACGATCGTGTCGAGGGGCCGACCGTAGAGGTGGCGGATGACGAGGCGCTCCATCACCATGCCGACGGCGCCGGCCGCGAGCGCGCCGGCCAGGATGCCCAGCGGCAGCGGCAGCCCGGCCCGCGTGGTCGCCGCCGTGACGTAGGCGCCGCACATGATCAGTTCGCCGTGCGCGAGGTTGATCACGCCCATCATGCCGAACACCACCGCGAGGCCGCAGGCGGAGAGGACCAGGAACGAGAACGCGTCGCCGATCTGGTAGAGGAACGTGAAGGCGTGGGTCAGCAGATCCATCCGGAGGCCCGATCGTGATGGCTTGTGGGCCGGGGCCTCGGCCCCGGCGATGTCGCGTCGACTCCGGCCCGGGGCCGCGGCGCGCGGGAACCCGTCCCGGCAGCTCAGGGCTTCGGCGGGTTGCTCGGTGTGTACTGCGCCATCGGATCCTTCTTGGTCAGGTCGCAGCCGGCCTTCCCGAGCCAGTAGGGCTGGATGCCGTCCCAGGTCTTCGGGAAGGAGATCGCGTGCTTCTCGTCGACCTTCGCGAGGTAGATCGTGTGGGAGGCGTGCTGGCTCTTCGGGTCGATGCAGACCTTGCCCTCCGGCGCGTCCACGCAGACATCGCCCGCCGCGATGACCTTGCGCAGGTCGGCGCGCTTGGTCGAGCCGTTCGCCCGCTCGACCATCTGCTTGTAGAGGTAGACCGCGAGGTAGGAGTTCTCGGCCTCCTGGTTGACGTAGGGCTCGTTCGGGAATTTCGCCTTCCACTTGGCCAGGAAAGCCTTGCTCGACGGGCTGTCGACCTCCTCGATGTAGTTCGTGGTCACGTACATGTTGGCGAGGCTCGGCGGCTGGAAGCGCTTGTGCTCGTAGCCCTGGCCGATATTGACCGAGGAGCCCATCGGCACCTTCAGGTTCGCGGCCGCCGCCTGCTCGTAGTAGGAGGCCTGCGCGGTGCCGACGAGCAGCGTCATCAGGATGTCGGGCTTGGCCTTCTGGATGTTCTGGATCGTCTGCGAGAACTGCGACACGCCGAGGGGGATGAACTCCTCCCCGACCATCTCGCCGCCGTTCTCCTTGACGATGTTGCGCACCCACTCGGCCGAGATCTGACCGAAATTGTAGTCGGCCGCGATCGTGTAGACCCGCTTGCCGAACTTCTCCATCATCCACGGGATCAGCGTCGAGAATTGCTGCTCCGGCACCGCGCCGGTGACGATCATGTGGCCGTCGCAGACGCCGCCCTCGTACTGGTTGTTGTAGAAAGCGAAGCCGTCGAGCTGGTCGACGATCGGCCGGTAGGCCTCGCGGGACGCGCTGGAGAAGCCCGCGAAGACGGCGTTGACCTTGTCGCGCTGGAGCACCCGGCGCATGAATTCCTGATAGCGCGTGTTGTCGGACTGCGTGTCGTAGATCACGAGTTCCAGCTTGCGCCCGGCGATACCGCCCGCGGCGTTGATCTCGTCCGCGGCGAGCTGGATGCCGTGGACCTTGCCGATGGTGGCGACGGCGAAGTCGCCGGACTGGTCCTCGAGGACGCCGAGCTTGATCGGGTCTGCGGCGCGGGCCGCGGGGGCGGCCAGGGATGCGCCCGCGAGCAGGGCGGCCGCGAGGGCGGGCAGTCGGGATCCGCGGGGCGTTCTCGGCATCATGGCGTCCTCGTCTTCGGGATGGCGACAGAGCTTCAGGATCGGGCGTGCCGCGGCGACGCGGCCGGCGCCGCGACGGACGGACGGGCGCGCACGAGCGCCTCGCAGTAGGCTTCGAGGGGCTGGCGGGCGCGCATGGCGTCGCGGCGGAGAGTCTCGTAGGCCGCGTCGTCGTCGACGCCGTGCTCCTGCATCAGCCGGAGGATCGCCTTGACGACGTGGCGCCGGCCGCGGCGCCGCTCCTCGTGGCGGGCCAGGCGCTCCTCGAGCAGGCGGCGCCGGTTGTGCTCGTTCACCGCGAGGAACAGGGCCGCGTAGACCGAGGCGCCGTGGATCGGCTTGCGCAGGAGGCCGGTGGCGCCGAGCTGGAGCAGCCCCTTGAGGCGGCTCGGCGCCTCGACGCCCACCAGCCCGACCACCGGGACCGGCGGCAGGTCGGGGACGGCGCTCGCCGCGAGGCCCGGCAGCGGCAGGTCGCCGTCGACGATGACGATGTGGTGCTCGGGATCGAGGATCTCGAAATCGAGCCACGGCGCCTCGCCGGCCGGGACGACCGAGGCCACGGTGAGCCCGAGCTTCATCAGGGTGCCCGCCAGGACGTCCGTGGCGGTGCTCGGCGGGGCGATCAGCAGGGCCTGCGCGCCGCTGAAATTCTGGATCAGCCGGGGCGTCGTCATGGCACCACCCGCAGGCGCGGGCGCCGGCTCACCGGCACGACGCGCGGATCGCTGCGCACGAGGTAGGGGTCCGGCGCGACCGGCTCCTCGGCCTCCGCCACGATGGTGAAGCGGGCCGCCGCCGTCGAGAGGCCGATCCGGGGCGTCAGGCAGGCATGGAGCGTCGTCTCGTCGAGGCGCACCGGCCCCTGGGGCGCCTCGAACCCGTCCGCGCAGGCCGCCCGGCGCACCGTCGCGGCGTCCTCGGTCCCGGCCCGCACCAGCGCCCGCGCCAGGAGATGCACCGCGATGTACGAGGATTCGGCATCCGCCGAGGGGGTCGGCCCGTCGGGGAAGCGCGCCGCGTAGGCCGCCATGAAGGCGCGGTTGCGGGGCGTGTCGATCGACGTGAAGTAGACGCTGGACGACAGGTGGCCGTCGACCGCCTCCGGTCCGATCGCCTCGAGTTCCGGCTCGGCGAGGCTGCAGCTCGCCACCGGCATGGTCTGCGCCTGGTCGATGCCGCGCGCCGCGCAGGCGCTCCGGAAGTCGCGGAAGAACCGGTACGCCGAGATCCCGATCAGCGTGTTGAAGACGAAGTCCGGCCTCGCGGCCAGGATCGCCTCGATCACCTGAGCGAAGGCGGTCTCGCCCACCGCGAGGTAGCGCTCGCCCGCGACCCCGCCGCCGGCGAGCGCCAGCGTCTCGCGCAGGATGCGGTTGTTCTCCCAGGCCCAGATGTAGTTGGAGCCGACGCAGAAGGCCGTGCGGCCGCCGCGGGCGAGCAGGTGCCGCACCAGCGGGACGATGTGCTGATTCGGCGCCGCACCGGTGTAGACCACGTTCGCCGAGGTCTCGAAGCCTTCGTAGTGCGATGGGTACCAGAGCAGGGCATCCCGCTTCTCGAAGATCGGAATGATCTCCTTGCGGCTCGACGAAGTGTAGCAGCCAACGACGTGACGGATCCCCGCGTCGAGGAGCTGCTCGGCCCCGGCGACGTAGCCCGCGAGGGCGCCGTGCGGATCGCAGATCACCGGCTCGAGGACGCAGTCGCCCCGCACGTTCACCTCCTCGACCGCGAGGCGCGCGCCGTTCAGCATCGCCCGCCCGACGAGACCGTAGGGTCCGTCCGCGGAGAACAGGATGCCGACGCGGTGATGGCTGAGGCCCATGCAATCCTTCAGAACGCAAAAAGCCCGCCAGTGCGGAGCACTGCGGGCGGCATCGCCGAGAAAGATATAGACGTATTGGCGCGAAACTGGGCAGCTTTGCCCCGCGCCTGAAAACTAGGCTCCTCGGTAATGGCCCCTGTGTCAAGTCCCGCGCAGTCTTTTCAGAACCGGCGTCTTGATGATTGCTTCCCGGATCCCCCGCCGCGGTCGGCGCGATGGCGCCTCACCGACGCCGCGGCGCAGGGCGCGACGCCAATGACGGCCGCCAACCCGCGAGCGGCGGACCGACGTCCGCCACGTCGGCAGGACCGATTATTCCACTTCAAGGAATGATGAACTGCGCAGAACGCGTATTCTGCCAAGCCGGACGCGGCGGCATTCTCCGGACACGGCCCGGGGCGATCCCGGCTTCCTACGGAGATCCACGGTCATGAAGCTCTACCACCATCCCCTCTCGGGCCACGCGCACCGGGCGCGCCTGTTCCTGTCCCTGGTCGACGCCCCGCACGAGCTGATCGAGGTCGACCTGAAGGCAGGCGGGCACAAGACGCCGGCCTTCCTCGCCATGAACCCGTTCGGTCAGGTGCCGGTGCTCGACGACGACGGCGTGATCGTCTCCGATTCCAACGCCATCCTCGTGTACGTGGCGAAGCGGCTCGGCCGGTCCGACTGGCTGCCCGAGGATCCGCGCGCCGCGGCGGCGGTCCAGCGCTGGCTCTCGGTCGCGGCGGGCGAACTCGCCTACGGCCCGGCGGCCGCGCGCCTGATCACGGTCTTCGGCGCCAAGTTCCTTCCGGAGGAGGTGATCGCCCGGGCACACACGCTCCTGGGGCGGCTCGAGGCGCATCTCGACGGCCGGGACTGGCTCGCGGCCGCGCGGCCGACCATCGCGGACGTGGCGGTCTACAGCTACCTCGCCCGCGCCCCGGAGGGGAACGTCGACCTGTCGGGCTACCCGCGGGTCGGGGCCTTCCTGCGCCGGGTCGAGGGCCTGCCGGGCTTCGTCCCCTTCGCCGAGACCCCCGCGGGCCTCACGGCCGCGGCGTGACCGGAAGCCCCCGGGCGCGTCCGCGCCCGGGGCGGATTCCCGTGGAGGGCGCGGCGATGGCCGAGAGTCAGATTTTTGCGACGCTGCCGACATGGCATGCCGGCGAGACGTCCATCCAGGAGACGGTCGGCGCCGCCGACCGGATGGCGGTGATCGGCCAGAGGGTGGTGCGGGACTTCATGCCCGACCAGCACCGCGCCTTCTTCGCGCAGATCCCGTTCGTCGTGCTGGGCAGCGTCGACCGGCAGGGCGACGCCTGGGCCACGCTCCTGGCCGGCGGCCCCGGCTTCATCACGTCGCCCTCGGCCACGACCCTCGACATCGCCGCGCGGCCGGACCCGGCCGACCCCGCGTCCGAGGGCACGGGCGACGGCGACGCCATCGGCCTCCTGGGGATCGCGCTGGACA
Source organism: Methylobacterium sp. NMS14P (assembly GCF_028583545.1). Classification (NCBI taxonomy): domain Bacteria; kingdom Pseudomonadati; phylum Pseudomonadota; class Alphaproteobacteria; order Hyphomicrobiales; family Methylobacteriaceae; genus Methylobacterium; species Methylobacterium sp. NMS14P. The sequence continues at coordinate 3,725,803 of NZ_CP087106.1, forward strand.
ACCGCCGCCGCAACCGCGTCAACGGTCTCGTCCGCTCCACGGCCGGCGGGGGCCTGCACTTCGACGTCGACCAGAGCTTCGGAAACTGCCCGCAATACATCCAGCTGCGCGACCTGAGCTTCGTGGATGGGCCGGGCGCCCCCGCCCCGGACCCCGCCGAGGAGAGCGCTGCGCTCGACGCGGCGGCGCGCGGCCTGATCGCGGCGGCCGACACGTTCTTCGTGGCCTCCTACGCCGACCGCGAGGGCCGGCGGCAGGTCGATGTCTCGCATCGCGGCGGCAAGGCGGGCTTCGTCCGCGTCGCCGCGGACGGCACGCTGACCATCCCCGACTTCGCCGGCAACCTGTTCTTCGCCACCCTCGGGAACATCCTCCTGAACGGCAGGGCCGGCCTGGTCTTCACCGATTTCGAGACGGGCGATCTCCTGCAGCTGACCGGCGACGCCGCGGTGATCCTGGACTCGCCCGAGATCGCAGCCTTCCAGGGCGCCGAGCGGCTCTGGACCTTCCGGCCGCGCCGGGTGATCCGCCGGCGCGGCGCCCTTCCGCTGCGCTGGTCGTTCCGGGCGGATGGCTGGTCGCCGAACGCGCTGATGACCGGCGACTGGGCGGAGGCCGCCGACCGCGTCCGGGCGGCCGGGCGCGCGGCGCAGTGGCGGCCGTTCCGTGTGGCCGAGATCGTCGACGAGAGCCGCACCATCCGGTCCTTCCACCTGATCCCGGACGACGGGGCCGGGCGGCTCCCGCACCGCGCGGGCCAGCATCTCCCGATCCGCGTGACGGTGCCCGGGGCGGAGGCGCCGGTGATCCGGACCTACACGCTCTCGGTCGCGCCCTCGGACCCGACCTACCGGATCAGCGTGAAGCGCGACGGCGCCGTCTCGCAGCACCTCCACGACCGCGTCCGGGTCGGGGACATCGTCGAGGCGCGCGCGCCCGGCGGCGGCTTCACCCTCGACGCGGGCGCGGCGCGCCCCGCGGTGCTGCTCGCCGGCGGCATCGGGATCACCCCCCTCCTCGCGATGCTCCGCCACGTGGTCTACGAGGGCCTGCGCACCCGCAGGATCCGGCCGACCACGCTCGTCTACGCCGCCCGCACGCGGGCCGAGCGCGCCTTCGACCGGGAGCTGTCCGAACTCGCCGCGGCGGCGCAGGGGGCCGTCCGGATCGTGCGCGTCCTGAGCGACGTGTCCGATGCCCGGCCCGGCGCCGATTACGAGGCCGCGGGCCGGATCGACATGGCGCTGCTCACGCGGTTCCTCGCCTTCGCGGACTACGATTTCTACCTGTGCGGGCCGTCGGCCTTCACCCAGGCGCTCTATGACGGGCTGCGCGGCTACAACGTGGCGGACGACCGGATCCACGCGGAGGCGTTCGGCCCCTCGGGGCTGGTCCGCGATTCGGGCGCGGCGGCCCCACCGCGCCCGCCGGCCTCCACCGTGACGGTGCCCGTCGCCTTCCTCGACACCGGCAAGGAGGCGCGCTGGACGCCGGATTCGGGCAGCCTCCTCGACCTCGCCGAGGCCCGCGGCCTCGCGCCGGAGTTCAGCTGCCGCGAGGGCAGCTGCGGGACCTGCCGGACCAAGCTGCTCGCCGGCGCGGTGACCTATCTCAGGGAGCCGAGCGCCGCCGTGGCGGAGGACGAGGTGCTGATCTGCTCAGCGGTGCCCGCGGAGGGCACGGACCGGGTGCAGCTGGCACTCTGACGCGCGAGACGGCGCGGCCCGCGCCGTTTTCCACCTTCCGCGACCGGCGGCGGCGGATCATTCTGCGCCGCGCCGATACCGGAGCCGGGCTGAACCTTCACCCCGAGAACAAGGAGTCCACCATGTCCCGTCCGCCGCTGCCGCCCTTCGACGAACAGAGCGCGATCACGAAGGTCCGCCTCGCAGAGGATGGCTGGAACGGCCGCGACCCGGCCAAGGTCGCCCTCGCCTACACGACCGATACCCGCTGGCGGAACCGCGCCGAGTTCCTGAACGGACGGCAGGAGGTGGAGGCGTTCCTGACCCGCAAGTGGAACCGGGAGCTCGATTACCGCCTGATCAAGGAGCTCTGGGCCTTCACCGGCAACCGGATCGCCGTGCGCTACGCCTACGAGTACCACGACGACAGCGGCCACTGGTTCCGGGCCTACGGCAACGAGAACTGGGAGTTCGCCGAGGACGGGCTGATGCGCTATCGGCACAGCAGCATCAACGAATTGCCGATCGCGGAATCAGACCGCAAGTTTCACTGGCCCCTCGGGCGCCGACCGGACGATCATCCGGGCCTGAGCCATTTCGGCTTCTGACCGCTCGGCCGTCGCGCCGGCATGACAGGCCGGGCCGGGCGTGAGCGCCGCGACCCGGCCGCGAAAACCCGGAGCGAGGCCATGGATCGGTGGCAGGCCATGCGCATCTTCGCCAAGGTCGCCGAGACGGCGAGCTTCGCGCAGACCGCCCGCCTCCTGCACATGAGCCCGCCGGCCGTGACGCGCGCCGTGGCCGCGCTCGAGGAAACCATCGGCGCCCGCCTCCTGATCCGGACGACGCGCTCCGTGAAGCTCACGGAGGCGGGCAGCCGGTACTACGAGGATTGCCGGCGGATCCTGACCGACATCGCCGAGGCGGAGTCGGCGGCGGCCGGTTCCAACGCGACGCCCTCGGGCACACTCGCGGTGACGGCCTCGGTCATGTTCGGGCGGATGCACGTGCTCCCGATCGTCACCGACTACCTCGACACCTACCCGACCATGGCGGCGCGGACCCTCTTCGTCGACCGGCCGGTCAGCATCGTCGAGGAGGGGATCGACGTCGCGATCCGCATCGGTCACCTGACCGATTCCGGGTTCACGGCCGCCCGGGTCGGATCGGTGCGCCACGTCATCTGCGGCGCCCCGGACTACTTCGCGCGGCACGGCGTGCCCACGACGCCGGCGGATCTGAAGCGGCACCGGATCGCCGTCTCCACCGGCGCCTTCGCGTCGCCGGAATGGCGGTTCGGCCGGAACGAGCGGGTGATCGTCCACCCGACCCTGCAGGGCAACACCAACGAGGTCTCGATCGGCGCCGCCCGGTCGGGCTGGGGGCTGGCGCGCGTCCTGAACTACCAGATCGCTCCGGACCTGCGGGACGGCCGCCTGCAGATCGTGCTCGCCGACTACGAGGAGTCACCGCTGCCCGTCCACGTGCTGTACCCGGAGGGCCGGCACGCGCCCGCGAAGGTGCGGACCTTCGTCGACTTGGCGGTGTCGCGTCTGCGCGCCAACCGGACGCTGAACTGAGAGCGGGCCGAGCCTGCGACGGTCGCATCGGTCGCATCGGTCGCATTGGTCGCAGCAGCGAAAAGGATGGTTCAGTCTTAAGTTAGTTTTTCAGGATCTCCCGCATCTTCCGCGGGCAATGGGGGCCCCCTACGTGACGAAACCCGAGCGCGCGACCGCGCGCGGCCGCGCTTCAGCGGCCGCCCGCCCGGATGTCGATGCCGCGACGCGCCCGGACCATCGGCACGCGGCGCGCGCGCCGCGCCCGGCGGCGATCTGAGAGGAGACAGGCGCATGGATCAGTGGACCCGCCTGGACCCCGTCTACGATTCCGAGGCGGCCGCGCGCGCGATCGCCGCGGCGGCGCCCGCGCGCGCGGACGCCCAGGATCACGACCACGGCTTCCCGCAGGACGACGTCGCCGATCTCGCCCGCCTGGGGCTGCTCGCCGCGCCCGTCCCGGTGGATCACGGCGGCGCCGGCCTCGGGACGGAGCCGGGCGCCGGTGCCCTGGCGGAGGTCCTGCGGCTGGTCGGCTACGGGAGCCTCGCCCTCGGCCGGCTCTACGAGGGGCACGTCAACGCCCTCCAGCTCATCGCCCGGTACGGCTCGCCCGCCCAGCGCGTTCGCCTGTTCGCGGACGCGCGCGCCGGCCATCTGTTCGGTGTCTGGAACACCGGGCCGGGCGAAGGCGGCCTGCGGATCGAGGCCTCGGACGCCGACGGCCATCTCCGCGGCGTGAAGACCTTCGCGTCGGGCGCCGGCTTCGTCACCCGCGCCCTCGTCACCGCGGGGCATCCGGGACAGGCCGGCACGGCGATGATGGTGGTGCCGCTCGAGGCCGGCACGCGGGCCGACCTCGCCGCCTGGCGGGCGCAGGGCATGCGCGCCTCGGCGACCGGCACCGTCGACTTCACCGGAATCGCGTTTGACGGCGATCACATCGTGGGCGCGCCCGACGACTACTTCCGGCAGCCTGCCTTCTCGGGCGGTGCGTGGCGCTTCGCGGCGGTGCAGCTCGGCGGCATCGAGGCGGTGTTCGATGCCTGGCGCGGCCATCTGGACCGCCTCGGCCGCGGCGGCGATCCGCACCAGCTGGCGCGCCTCGGCGAGGGTGCGATCGCGGTCGAGGGTGCGCGGCTCTGGGTCGAGCGCGGGGCGCAAGTCGCGTCGGACGCCGCCATGTCGCCGGAGCGCGTCGTCGCCTACATCAACCTGGTCCGCCTCGCGGTCGAGCGCGCGGGCCTCGACGTCCTCCAGCTGGCCCAGCGCTCGGTCGGCCTGCAGGGCTTCCTGCGCGGCCATCCGCTGGAGCGGCTGTCGCGCGATCTCGCCACCTACCTGCGCCAGCCCGGGCCGGACAACGCGCTGACCAGCGCGGCCTCCGAGATCCTGCGCACCGGCGGCCTAGCCGGTGACCTGTGGACCGAGAACGCCGCATGACGGGGCCGGGACGTCACGCCGCCGCACCGCGAACCGTCTGGCTGGACACGCCGGAGCGCTACGGCCGCGTCAGCCGCGGCTTCCACTGGCTGATGGCCGCCCTGTTCGCCTGGCAATTCACGGGCGCTCTGCTCTACGTCACGATCGGCGACACGGCGCTCACGCGCCTCGTCGGTGGCAGCCACTTCACCCTCGGCTTCACCCTGTTCGTGCTCGTGCTCCTGCGCGGAGTCTGGGGTCTCGCGAACCTTCACCGGCGCCCCGCCCATTCCGGCGCACCGGGGCGCGCCGTCGCGGCCGGACACGGCCTGATCTATCTCCTGATGGTCCTGGTCCCGAGCCTCGCGCTGCTGCGCCAGTACGGATCGGGCAAGCCCTTCACGCCCTACGGCATCCCGGTGATGCCGGCGCGGGAGACGAAGATCGAGTGGATGATGCTGCCCGCCGATCTGTTCCACTACTGGCTGGGCTTCACGCTCCTGGCCGTCGTGCTCGGCCACGCCGCGATGGCGATCCTGCACCGCAGGCTCTGGAACGAGGCCGTCCTGACGCGGATGACCTGACTGGCGGGGCGCCGACGGCGCGCGATCCTCAGGCTTTCGCCTCCGCCGCGGCGGGCGCCCGGTCGGGCAGCGGCGCGTCTAGCGTGAACACCACGCCGCGGGCGCGGTACTCGATCTCCGCCGAGCCGCCCATCTCGGCGGCCAGGGCCCGCTCGATGAGCCGCGTGCCGAACCCGCCGCGGGCCGGCGCCGTCACCGCGGGTCCGCCGATCTCCTCCCACCGGAACCAGAGGTGGGACGGCGTCGCCCCGTCCACCACGTCCCAGTTCAGGACCACCCGCCCCCGGTCGTTCGACAGGGCGCCGTACTTCACCGCGTTGGTCGCCAGTTCGTGCAGCGCCATCGTGAAGGCGAGGGTCAGGCGCGGCGTCAGCCACACCTCCGGGCCGTTGATCAGGAAGCGCTGTCCCGCCCCGCCCCGGAACGCCTGGAGGGTGCCCTCCACGATGACGTCGAGCGTGGCCCCGATCCAGCTCTGGCGGGTCAGGACGTCGTGGGCCGCCGAGAGCGAGTGCAGCCGCGCGTCGAGGGTCCTGTGCGCCTCCTCCAGGGAGGCGGCGTTGCGCAGGGTCTGGTGCGCGATCGACTGCATGGTCGCCATCGAGTTCTTCACCCGGTGGTTCAGCTCGTCGGCCAGGAGGGTGCGATGCTCCTCCGCGCGCTTGCGCTCGGTCACGTCGATGGAGACGCCGGCCATGCTCAGCGGCTGGCCCACCGAGTCGTAGAAGGTCTGGCCCCGGATCTGCAGCCAGCGCAGCTCACCGCCGGGCGTGCGCGCCCGGTACTCGATGTCGTAGTCGCTGTGCTCGCGGATCGAGGTCTGCACCGCCGCCTGCATGCGGGGCCGATCTTCGGGCTCGATCGCGGCGATCAGGTCCTCGTAGCCGAACGGCTCGCCCGGCGCCCGCCCGAAATTCTCCTTGCAGGTGTCGGAGGCCACGAGCCGCATGTCGGCGAGATCGAGGGTCCACGAGCCGAAACGTCCGGCCTTCAGGATGAACCGCAGCCGCTCCTCGCTGCGGGTGAGGTCGCTGGTGCGGCGCACCACCTCGTGCTCGAGCGCTTCCCGGTCGCGCTGCATCCGCGCGAGCTTCTCCCGCTCCAGCGTCACGTCGAACTGCGACGCGAAGAAGTAGGTGAGCTCCCCGTCGCGATCGAAGACCGGCGAGATCAGGAGCCGGTTCCAGAAGACCTCGCCGCTCTTCTTGTGGTTCAAGAGCTCGATCTCGATCGGCACGCGGCGGGCGATCGCCGTCCTGATCTTCGCGATATCGGCCTTGCCGGTCTCGGGACCCTGCAGGAACCGGCAGTTCCGGCCGATGATCTCGTCGTGGCCGTACCCGGTCAGCTTCGAGAAGGCGGCGTTGACGAAGACGATGGGGTTGTCCGGCAGATGGGGATCGGTGATCAGCATCGGCATCCGCGTCGCCCGCACGGCGGAGACGAAGGGGTCGGTACTCGCGTCGGTCCGGGCGAATTCCGCCTCGAAGCGCGTGCGTTCCTGCTGATCCGTCAATGCCCCGTCGCCCCTGCCACGACTTACCGTTGGCGGCCTTCGGCCCTTGTCGCGCGGCTGTACCACAGCGCGGATCGCTTGTGCGCAACCATCATGCGGGCCGAGACGCCGCAGGGGACCGCGGCGCCTCGCCCGATCGGGGCCGGGTCGGGCGAGAGACCAGCCGCCGCTACACCGCGGCGCGGCGGGGGCCGAACCCCGCCGGCGGGCGCGAGCCGAGATGGTCCCGCAGGGTCCGGCCCTCGTACTCGGCCCGGAACAGGCCGCGCCGCCGCAGCTCCGGCAGGACCAGCGCGATGAAGTCGTCGAGGCCGCCGGGCAGCGTCGGCGGCATGATGTTGAAGCCGTCCGCCCCGCCGGCCCGGAACCGCGCCTCCATCTCGTCCGCGATCTGGGCCGGCGTGCCGACGATCTGCGAGTGGCCGCGGGCCCCGGCGACGCGCAGGTAGAGCTGGCGCAGGGTCAGACCCTCGCGGCGCGCGAGGTCGACCATCAGCTGCTGGCGCGACTTGATGCCGTCGGTCTCGGGCAGTTCCGGGACGGGCCCGTCCGGGTCGTAGCCCGTCAGGTCGTGGCCGCCGATCATGCGGCCGAGCAGCGCGAGGCCGACGACGGGATCGATCAGATCCTGCAGGGCGTCGAACTTCGCCCGCGCCTCGGCCTCGCTGCGGCCGACCACGGGGAACAGGCCCGGCATGACCTTCAGGTCGTCGGGCGCGCGGCCGAATCGGGCCATGCGCTCCTTCAGGTCGCCGTAGAAGGCCACCGCCTCCTCCAGCGTCTGGTTCGCCGTGAACACGATCTCGGCCGTGCGCGCCGCGAGATCCTTGCCGGGGCCCGACGAGCCGGCCTGCACCAGCACGGGCTGGCCCTGCGGCGTGCGCGAGATGTTGAGCGGCCCGCGGACATCGAAATGCTTGCCCCGGTGGTTCAGCGGGCGGAAGCCGTCCGGCTTCGAGAACTGGCCGCTCGCGCGATCGACGATCACGGCGCCGTCGTCCCAGGTGTTCCAGAGGCCGAGGACCACGTCCGCGAACTCCTCGGCGCGCTCGTAGCGGTCGGCGTGGCGGTCGATCCGGTCGCCGCCGAAATTCGCCGCCTCCGCGTCGGTCGCGGAAGTCACCAGGTTCCAGCCGGCCCGTCCGCCGCTGAGATGATCCAGGGAGGCGAACCGGCGCGCGACGTTGAAGGGCTCGTTGAAGCTGGTGGAGGTGGTGGCGACGAGACCGATCCGGCTCGTCACCGCCGCGAGGGCCGACAGCAGCGTCAGGGGCTCGAAATGGGTCGAGCGCGCGGTGCGCTCGCTCGATCGCAGGTCGAGATCCCGGATCCCGCTTCCGTCCTCGAGGAAGATGAGGTCGAACTTCGCGGCCTCGGCCCGCTGCGCCCAGCCGACATAGCGCTCCAGGACGAGGCCGCCGTCGGCCTCGCTGGAGGGATGGCGCCAGCCGGCGACGTGATGGCCGGTCGCGTAGAAGAACGCGCCGAGGCGCAGGGTACCCTGTCTCATCGAACCGACCGTCATCGTGCCTGATCCGCTCCGTGCCTCTCGCACGGGCCGGTGTCTAGCCGACCCGCCCGCCGGGGCGAACCCCGCTCTGCCCGCGCGCGGCCCGTCGCGGACGTCCTGGCCGCGCGTCAGCGCGGGACGGGGGCGTCCGGCGCGTTGTCGGCGGGGAGGTCGCGCAGGTCGGACGAGGCGTAGCGCCCGTGCCGCGCCGCCAGGGAGCCCCGGGCCTCCTGCATCGGCATGAAGGCCGAGAACCCGACCGGCTCGGCGACGTCGTGGTAGATCGCCTCCATGCCGCCGCGCATGTGGTAGGTCTCGTGCCAGATGCCGACACCGCGCGTGTCGCGCAGGAAGTCCCGCCACCAGATCCGGTGCGGCTCGGACTTGGACCACGCGACCATGCTGTCCATGTCCCGCCAGTACCAGCGCATGCCGACATGCAGCGGGCGCAGGCTGAAGATGATGTTGTTCTCGTAGTGCAGCAGGCCCTCCGGCCGCGCCGCGCCGACCCTGTCGATCCGCGGCCCGAAGCCGAGCAAGGTCTTCACGCCGGCCAGGGTCCGGACCTTCATGCCCAGATAGATCACGACGAGGTCCGGGTAACCCGAGAAGTCCGGAACCGCGTCCCGCCGGTTCGCGCCCATGATCGCGCCTTCCATCGCGGGCCGATCCAGCGAGGCCCTGGGGGCCGAGAATACGCGACGATGTCGTCCTTCAGCAATATTCGTTCGATACGGCGGCCACACCCCGCAACCTACGCCAGTATCGAGCAACTTTCAGCAGCTGGCGCATCGCCGCGAACGCGGCCTTCGATCGAGCACGGCACCTCCGGGCGCGCGTCCGCGGAGATCCCTGTGGCTGCCGTCGCCGCCCCCGGGATCTTCGCTTCGCCGTGGAATCGAACAGGATGGCGCGCCTCAGCGCGTGCTCTCACCGCGATCCGCGCGGTGTGGCCCGGACCGAGGCCATGCCCGGGTCCGGATGTACTGTTCCACCATGAAAGCCCCTCCTCCCAGGACAACCACAGCGAGAAGGGCTTCGCGGAAGGTGCCAGGATCGGTCATTGTCTTGACTCTCTCTCAGGGATCGGCCCCTGCCGGGCCCGGCAAGATCTTCACACTTGCTACAGCCGATCAATGCTTGGACGTCTCTCGGGTTGCCCTCTTCAGCTGACAATTAGCCTTCGACGGCATGAACAATTTGTAAGACTTGACGCTCGCGCGGTACGACGCCGCTCGGGGCGTCGATGGGAGGCGCACGGCCCGGGCTGTCCGGGGGACCCGGCGGGGGTCCGCGCCCGCGGATGCCGCGGATAGGCGACGGCATTGCCGGGGCCTGTCGGTTGGAGCATCGGCACGACCACTGGGTGAACCGACCGCCCGTCAACGTGCCGACGGTTCGTGGCCTTCGGCGCCCCGCGCGGTGGGCTCGCGTCTGATGTTAGGATCCGACGATGCAGCAGCAGATCTCGGTCATCACGCTCGGCGTCTCATCGCTCAGCCGCTCGCGCGCCTTCTACGTCCACGGTTTCGGCTGGTCTCCCGTCTTCGAGAACGGCGAGATCGTCTTCTACCAGATGAACGGGTTCATGCTCGGAACCTGGCAGAATCCCCATCTCGACAAGGACATGCAGCGCGCGAGCGAACCGACCCCGAGCGCCTTCTGCCTCGCCCACAACGTCCCGGACAGGAGCGACGTCGAGCCGACCATCGCGCGTCTCATCGCGGCGGGCGGGACGCTCCTGCGCGCGGCCGACGATCCACCCCACGGCGGCTTCCGGGGATACCTGAGCGATCCGGATGGACACGCCTGGGAGATCGCCTGGAACCCCGCCTGGCGAATCGATGAGCGCGGACTCGTGACGTTCGGCATCTGAACCGGCGCCGCGTCTACCTTGAGATAGTCCGTGTCGGGACCGTCGCGCGCCGAGCCCGGCCGTCCGGCAGGGCCTGACGAAGGCCGATCCTGTTGCCGAGCCGTGGCCGGACCGCGCCTAGAGGCGGGTGAGGCGCAGGCGCCACCCGGACGGGTCCGCGTCGATGTCCGGACCGGGCCGCATCATCGCCGCCTGGGCCGACGGCGCAGGGTCCGCCGCGGCGATGTCGGCGGTCGGCGCGCGGAGGGACACGCAACCGCAGAGGGGCGGCGTGAGGGAGACCACCGCGAGGGCGGCCATCCGGATCGACGCGTTCCGCAGGCTGAACCGGCGCGCGGCCTCAACCGAACGGGCGATCGCCACGACCCGTCCGCGTCGGGCCGGACGTCCGGTATCGGGCTCTGGCTGGTGCCCGGAAGCGGCGCGCCGCGTGCGCCGGCGGCCCGGCGCGGACACGGGCTCGGCCCCACCGTTCGACCTCAGGCTCCCGCCGGTCCGCCGCGCGCGTGGCTGCCCAGAAGAAGGGTCTTGGCGGCCGCGTCGATCCGGCCGAGCCACTTCTCCGCCGTTTCGGCGCGCAGGTCGGCGACGCGGACCTGCTCCTCGGCGGCCCGAACCCACGCCTCCGCCTCGGCGCGGATCGTCCGGACCCGGGCCTCGGCCTCCGCGCGGATGTCCTGCACCTGGGCGTCGGCCTCGGCCTGGACCCGCTGCAACCCGATATCGGCGCGGGCCTCGACCTCGCGGACGCGCATCTCGGACAGGTGCAGGCGGTGCTGGGTCTCCGTCAGCGCGCGCTGCGCGGCGGCCAGGGCGGCCTCGTGCGACATCCTCTGCTCCTGCAGACGCTGCTTCTGCGCTTCGGCGCGGCCGGCCATGCCGTTGATGATGTCGAGCGTGCTCATCCAATCCGACACCGCCTCGGGCTCGGAAGAGGCCGGCGCTGGGCCCGCATCGTTGACCGCGGGTTCCGGCCAGATCGGCGGGTGCGCGACCTCCTCGATGCGCGGTGCCGAGAACGCGGCCGGCACTTCGACCGTGTCGAAGGACGGCTTGAGCGGCAGGATCTCGGCGGACGCCCCTTCGACGAAGCGGTCGAGGCTGTCGGCGACCTGCGTGAGGATATGGGACCACGTGGCTGTGGGGGCCGCGACCATGATGGCTCTACCCTGGCGGGATTTTGTCGATAGCCAATACAATCTCCGGTATGGTTAACAGGTGATTAACCGGCTGTGTGGCGGCCGAGCTCTCGGCGAGATGGATTGGCGCCCATCAGTCACGGCAGACTGAGCAGATTGGATCGACATTACTCCGCCCGCTCACTCCCGGTCTTCGGCGCCCCACAAGTGCTTTCGCCAGCGCACCGACGGCCGACGACCGGAAAGCCGAACCGGGCGGAGGCAGTCCGGCATCATCGCACGGCCTGGGTCGCGGGCGCAGCCTGGATGATCGGCGCGGCCGCGGCCAGGATGGCCCCGGCATCGCGGTCGAGGGGCGGATAGATCCGCGTCCCGTTGATGATCCGCTTCGTCGCCTTCGCGGCGGCGCCCGCCGCGACCAGCGTGCCGCGATCCCAGCCGGAGGTGTACACCGCCCCCCAGGCACCCAGATCCAGCACGGTGACGTAGTCGGGCGCGGCGAAGCGCAGCCGCTGCTCCGTTCGGCCGGCGAGATCGCAGACGGCGTTGAAGCCCGCGAACCGGCCCATCGGCCGGGCGTGCTGGCATGACATCACCGTGCGATGGCCGGCATCGTCGGCCTCCGCCGAGGCGATGTCGCCGGCCGCGTAGATGTGGGCGAGCCCTCGGACGGCCAGGAAGGCGTCGACCGGCACGCGCCCGAGCGGGTCGCGGGGGAGACCGAGCGTCTCGCCCAGCGGGCTCGCCTGCATGCCGGTGGCGCAGACGCTCGTCCACGTGGGCAGGTGCGTTCCGTCCGCCAGCCTCACCCCGGCGCGATCGATGGCGTCGACCCGCGCACCGCCGATGCAGGTGACGCCGGCCTCGCTCAAGGCCGCGCGGATCGCCGGCAGGGCGGCCGCGCCCATGGCGCTCCCGACCTCCTGGGCCTGGTCGATCAGGATGGTCCGGACCGGACCGTCGCCACCGGCCCGGCTCCGGGCAGCGGCGAGCCGGGCGGGCAGCTCGCAGGCAAGCTCCAGTCCCACCAGGCCGCCGCCGATGACGACGGCGGTCCAGCGGCCGGCCTGATCCGGCCGGCCCGCGTCTCCGAGGCGACCGAGATGCGCCGAGAGGGCCTGAGCGCCCGCGAAGGTGTCGACATCGAAGGCGCCGTCGATGCCCGGGATATCGGGCCGTCGCAGCACGCTGCCGGCGGCGAGGATGAGCCGGTCGTACGCCAGCGTGTCGACGCCGCCGGATGGCGCGCCGGACTCGACCGTGACCGTGCGCGCCACCGGGTCGATGTCGAGCGCGCGCCCCTCGCGACGATCAACCCCGATCGGCCCGAGAACGTCGTCGAGGGGCACGCGCAGGGCGCTGAGATCGGTCTCGTAGCAGCGGACCCGGATGTCGTGGAACGCGTCCGGAGCGATCACCGTGACCGCGATGCGGTCGCCGAGGCCGAACTCGGTCCGCGCGCGCGCGGCGGCGGCCGCCGCCCAGAGTCCGGCGAATCCGCCGCCGATCACCAGGATTTTCGAGACCACCGCAGAGCTCCACGATTGCCGGGTACACCGAACTCTGCACGGCGTCCGCCGCTACGGCAACGGTTACTGATCTGGCGAGGGCGAGGAAGGCTTTCAACAATCGAAGGCCGGCGGTGAGCTCCATTCTGCGTCGCGCCATCGGGGAGCCGAAATGCCCCTTCTGCCCGAAGCGTCGGCCTCACAACCGTTCCCGGCAGGCGCGGTCCAGCCGCGCGGCCCCAGCGCGGCCTGAGAGGACGGACGCCGCTCCACACAGGCAGCGACGCGCAAATTCTTCTCGACTCTGGGCTGACGGCCGAAAATTCTTGCTCCACCGTCGCCAAGTAGAGAACGCCCTTTTGTTGACTCGGCGACCGGCCGACAGGATCTTGTATTCACAGTCACGCTGAGGGCCGCGCAGGTACGATGAAGACGCAGGGGTGGTCCGGTCGTGATCCCGGAGCCGGGGAGCGTGTCGGCGCGGATCGAGCGATCGGGACGATCTCGGGTCTCGAACGCGCCGGCCGCGCTCGGCCGATCGACACGCCGGCCGCGCCGCACCCCTGACCCCAGCCGCCCGGACGAACCCGCTCGGGACCGCGCCGCGACGCGGATCCCCTGCCCCGCGCCGGCCCCGCACCCCGCCCCTCGTTTCCCCACGACATCAGGCCCGACCATGCGCTCCACTCGCCGATCCCTTCTGGCCGCCAGCGTCGCCCTGGCCTGCCTCGGCGCCCTCACGACGCGCGAGGCCCGGGCCGACGACCCGAAGGAGGTTCGCCTGGACTGGGCGACCTACAACCCGGTCGGCCTGCTCCTGAAGGAGAAGGGCTTCCTCGAGGAGGCGCTGGCGCCGCGGGGCATCAAGGTCCGCTGGGTCCAGTCGCTCGGCTCCAACAAGGCGCTCGAGTTCCTGAACGCCGGCGCCATCGATTTCGGGTCGGCGGCCGGGGCCGCGGCCCTCGTGGCCCGCATCAACGGCAACCCGATCAAGGCGATCTACGCCTACTCGCGCCCCGAATGGACGGCTCTGGTCACCCGCAAGGACAGCGGCATCACCAAGCCCGCCGACCTGAAGGGCAAGCGCGTCGCGGTCACCCGGGGCACCGATCCGCACATCTTCCTGATCCGCGCACTCCAGGGCGCCGGCCTCACCGAGCGCGACGCCAAGCTCGTGCTGCTGCAGCACGCGGACGGGCGGACCGCCCTGGACCGGGGCGACGTCGATGCCTGGGCCGGCCTCGACCCGATGATGGCGGCGGCCGAGATCGAGAACGGCGACGTGCTGTTCTACCGCGACGCCGCGGCCAACACCTGGGGTCTGCTCGATGTCCGTGAGGACTTCGCGACGGCCCATCCCGACCTCGTCCGGACGGTGATCGCCGCCTACGAGCGGGCGCGCGCCTACGCGCTGGCCAACCCGCCGGCGCTGGCGGCCGCCCTCGTCGCGGCCACCAAGCTGCCCGAGCCGGTGATCGCCCGGCAGCTCGAGCGGACCGACCTGTCCCAGCCGGCGATCGGCGCGGCCCAGGCGCAGTCGATCAAGGCGGCCGGTACCGCCCTCCAGCAGGCCGGTATCATCCCGGCGGGCAGCGACGTGTCCGCGTCCGTCGACGGCCTGCTCGACACGCGCTTCAATCCCGTCGCCGGACAGTGAGCGGCCGCGTGCCGCTGCTGCGGCGGGGCGGTCGCGCCGGACTGGGCCTGCTGCTGCCGCTCATCCTGGCGATCGGCTGGGAGATCGCGGTCGCGAGCGGGGCGGCGTCCGGGCGGCTGCTGCCGCCGCCAAGCCGGATCGGCGCGACCCTCTGGGCCCTGGCCGTGTCGGGCGATCTCTGGATGCATGTCGAGGCGACCCTCGTGCGGGTCGGGCTCGGCTTCCTGTGTGGCGCGGCGGCCGGGATCCTGGCCGGGACCCTCGTCGCCACCGTCCCGCCGCTGCGCTGGCTCCTCGACCCGAGCCTGCAGGCGCTGCGGGCCGTGCCGTCGCTCGCCTGGGTCCCGCTCTTCATCCTGTGGTTCGGCATCCTGGAGACGCCGAAAGTCCTGCTGATCGCCGTGGGCGTGTTCTTCCCGGTCTACGTCGGCGTCTCGGGCGCGATCGCGTCGGTGGACCGCAAGCTGGTCGAGGTCGGGCGGATCTTCCGGCTGTCGCGCCTCGCCCTCGCCCGGCGGATCCTGCTGCCGGCCGTGCTGCCGGCGACCCTGGTGGGCCTGCGCACGGGGCTCGGCCTCGGCTTCCTGTTCGTCGTGGCGGCGGAGCTGATGGGCGCCTCGGAGGGGCTCGGCTACCTGCTGGTGGACGGTCAGCAATTCAGCAAGCCCGATCAGATCGTGGCCGCCATCATCGCCTTCGCCCTCGTCGGCAAGGTGGCCGACATGGCCCTGGTCACGCTGACTGGGCCCCTCACCCGGTGGCAGGATACCGTGCGGGACAGCCTGTGACCGCCGCACCGGCGCGGACGCGCGCCGCGGAACGGGGCTCCGTCCTGCGCGGCGATCCCCATGCCACGACCGCCGAGAGACGCCCGTGCTGACCGTCGACGCCCTCTCCAAGACCTACGCGGACGGCACGCAGGCGCTGTCGGGCATCGACCTGTCGGTGCAGCAGGGCGAGATCGTCGCGCTGATCGGCGGGTCGGGCTGCGGGAAGACGACCCTGCTCCGGCTGATCGCGGGGCTCGACCACGCGAGCGCGGGCACCGTCGCGGTCGACGGCGAGACGATCCGCGCGCCCCATCCGAGCGTGGGCGTCGTCTTCCAGGAGCCGCGCCTGCTGCCCTGGCTCGACGTGGCCGGCAACGTCGGCTTCGGCCTCGCCGACCTGTCCCGGTCCGAGCGCCGCGCCCGCGTCGCCCACGCCCTGGAGCGGGTGGGGCTCGCCGAGCACGGCGGCCGCTGGCCGCGCGAGCTGTCCGGCGGTCAGCAGCAGCGCGTGGCGATCGCCCGGGCCTTCGTGGCGCGCCCGCGGGTGCTGCTCCTTGACGAACCGTTCTCCGCCCTCGACGCCTTCACCCGGAAGGGGCTGCACGACCAGCTCCTCGATCTCTGGGCCGAGTCGAAGCCGACGATCCTGATCGTCACGCACGATGTCGGGGAGGCCGTCACCCTGGCGGACCGGGTCGTGGTGATGCGCCCGCGGCCCGGGCGCCTCGACGAGACCGTCCCGATCGGGCTCGCCCGGCCGCGCGAACCGGTGGCCGCGACCTACGAGGAGGCCGTGCGGCGCGTGCTGGCCGCCCTCGACCACTCCCTCCGTCCGGCCGCGAGCAGCCGGCCGGCCGCCCCCGAGACCCGCGCGAGCTGGTGGTAGGCCGCGCCCGCCTTCGCGGATCGATCATAGGATGACACGATGCCCCTGACCCGTCGCGCCCTCGTCTCCGGCCTGTCGGCGTCCGCCCTCGTCGGGCTGCCCCGCGCTGCCGGCGCGGCCGGCACGCTGCGCATCGGCTACCAGCGCTCCTCGACGCTGATCGCCCTGCTCCGTCAGGACGGCGGCCTGGAACGCGCGCTCGCGCCGCTCGGCACCGGCGTGACCTGGCACGAATTCACCAGCGGCCTGCCGATCATGGAGGCGCTCAATGCCGGACAGATCGACGTGTCGGCCGACGTCGCCGACACGGTCCCGATCTTCGCTCAGGCCGCCGGAGCCCGGATCAGCTACATCGCGCAGGAGGCGGCCTCCCCGGAGGCGCAGGCCATCCTCGTCTCGGCGGACGCACCGGCGAAGTCGGTGGCCGACCTGCGCGGCCGCCGGGTCGCGGTGACCAAGGGTGCGGGCAGCCACTACCTGCTCCTGGCGGCCCTCGGCGAGGCGGGCCTGACCTTCAAGGACATCACCCCGGCCTACCTGACACCGGCCGACGGGCGTGCCGCCCTGGCCAGCGGCGGGGTCGAGGCGTGGGTCGCGTGGGACCCCTTCCTCTCCGCCGCCCGGCAACAATCGGGCGCGCGGGTGCTGCGCGACGGGGCCGGCCTCTCACTGTACAAGCGCTACTATCTCGCGGCCGACCCCTACGTCGCGGCCAACGGCCCCGTATTGGCGGCCTTGTTCGACCGGCTCGCCGAGACCGGGAACTGGGTGAAGGCCAACCCGGCCGAGGCGGCAGCCCGCCTCGCGCCCCTGTGGAAGATCGAGCCGGAGGTGGTCCTGCGCGCCAACGCGCGCCGCAGCTACCGGGTCGAGCCGGTCACCCGCACCGGGCTCTCGGAGCAGCAGAAGATCGCCGACGCCTTCCGCGCCGAGGGGCTCCTGCCCCGGGCCGTCGACACGGCAGCGCTCGGCATCTGGACGCCGCCGGGCCGCTGAGCGGCCGCAGCCGAACCTGTTCAGGACCCGATCGCGGTCAGCTCCAGATCCGCGGGGTCCGCGCGCCGGAAACGCGCGTACCGCAGCGCCATCACCGGCAGGATCAGCAGGTTCAGCACCGTCGAGGTGACGAGGCCGCCGAGGATCACCAGGGCCATCGGGCCCTCGATCTCGCGGCCGGGCTCCCCGGCGCCGAGCGCCAGCGGCAGCAGCCCGAGGCCCGTGACCAGGGAGGTCATCAGGATCGGCACCATCCGGTCCGCCGCGCCCTCCGCCGCCGTGGCGGCGTCCCAGGCGCGCCCGTCCCGGGTGACCATCTGCTCGTAATGGGCGATCATCATCACGCTGTTGCGCAACGAGATGCCCGACAGGGTCACGAAGCCGACGATCGAGCCCAGCGACAGCACCCCGCCGGTGAGCGCCGCGGCCGCGACGCCGCCCACGAAGGCGAAGGGCAGGTTGACCAGGACCAGGAGCAGGTTCGCCGCGGAGCCGGTGACGATCGCCAGGAGCACCACGATGCCGAAGCCGGCCATCCCGGCATGGACCAGCAGGTCGCGGCGGGCGGCCGCCTGCGCCTCGGCGGCCCCCGAGAAGGTGACGTAGACGCCCTCCGGCAGCCGCACCTCGCGGGCGATCTTGCGCTTGGCCGCCGCCACGAAGCCGGCCACGTCGCGGTCGGCGACGTTGGCCGTCACCGCCTGCACCCGCTGCGCGCCGAGATGCTGGACCTGGTAGCGCCCCGCGCTCTCGTAGACGTCGGCGACCTGGGACAGCCGGACGTAGCGCCCGCCGGGCGTCCGCAGGGGCAGGTCGCCCACCGCGCTGAGGCGATCCCGCACGCGCGCGTCGAGGATCACCAGCACGTTGAACACGGCGTTGCCGCGGTAGGTCTGGCCGACCGTGTCGCCCTGGTAGGCGGTGCGCACCGCCTCCAGCACCTCCACGGGATCGAGTCCCCAGTGCCGGAGATCCACCGGGCGCAGCGCGACCGTGACCTGCGGCAGCCCGGCCGGCGAGGCCTGCTGGACATCCCGGGCGCCCTTCACCTCCGAGAGCTCCTGCGCGACCGAACGGGCCGCGGCCTCGATCCGGTCGAGGTCGCTGCCGACGACGTTGACGACGACCGGGGCGGTGAAGCCCGAGACCGTCTCCTCGATGCGCTCGGTGAGGAAGGTCTTGAGCGAGAAGGCCGCCCCCGGGAAGCCGGCGATCAGTTGCCGGATACCGGCCTCGACCCGCCGCTGGGCGGCGCCGTCGAGGCCGGGCTCCAGATCGATGTGGATCTCGCTGTAGTGCGGCCCGGCGGTATCCTCGGCGGCCTCGGCCCGCCCGATCTGCGCCGCCACGGCGCGCACCCCCGGGATCTCCTTCAGGTCGCCGGTGATCAGCGTCCCGAGCCGCTGCGATTCCTGCAGGGAGGTGCCGGGTATGGCCACCATGTGCAGGATCATGTGCCCCTCCTTCAGGTCGGGGAGGAACACCGCGCCGAGGGTCGGCAGGATGGCGGCCCCCGCGAGGGTGACCAGCAGGGCGCCCGCCATGGCGATCCGCGGCACCCGGCCGATCCCGGCGAGCAACCGAAGATAGGCGGCGCGGCTCCAGCGCACCACGGGCGGGTCGGGCGGCGCCGCGCCCGCGTCGCGCGCCGTCCGGCCCCCGAGGAGCAGGAGCGCCAGGGCCGGCGTGACCGTGAGCGCGACGAGGAGCGAGGCGACGACGGCCGCGATGTAGGCGAGCGCCAGCGGCCCGAACAGCCGGCCGGCGACGCCGGTCAGCGCCAGGACCGGCAGGAACATCAGGATCACCGCGAGGGTCGCGTAGGCGACCGAGGTCCGCACCTCCAGCATCGCGGCCAGCACCACGCGCGGCACGTCGCGCCGTCCGCACCGCGCCTCCCGCAACCGGCGCGCGACGTTCTCGACGCCGATGACCGCGTCGTCGACCACCTCGCCGATGGCCAGGGCCAGCCCGCCGAGTGTCATCGTGTTGAGGCTCTCGCCCCAGGCCTGGAGGGCGAGCGCGGCGGCGATCAGCGACAGCGGGATCGCCGTCGCGCTGATCAGCGCCGCCCGCCAGTCCGCCAGGAAGATCAGGAGCACGATCACAACCAGCACGCCGCCCAGCGCCAGCGCCTGGATGACGTTGCCGGTGGCGACGTCCACGAAGTTCGCCGGCCGGAACAGGTCGGCCCGCAGGCTCACGCCCTCGCGCTGCAGGACCGGGCGCAACTCGTCCAGGGCCGCCTCCAGTCGGGCGGTCACGGCGCGGGTATCGACGCTCGCCTGGGCGCCGACCATCAGCAGCACGCCGGGCTTGCCGTCCACGAGGGCCGCGCTGATCGCCGGCTCGGGCGCGGCCGTGACGGTCGCCACGTCCGAGAGGACCACGCTCGCCCCGCCGTCGTTGTGGAGCACGATCTGCCCGAGCGCCTCCGGCGTGAGCGACTGCCCGTCGGTCCGGAGCAGGACACGCTGGTTCAGCGTGTCGACGAAGCCCGCCCCGCGCACACCGGTCCCTTTCCGGGCGGCCGTCAGCACGTCGTTGAGGCCGATCTGGAAGCGGATCAGGTCGTCGGGTCGGACCTGGACCTGCAGGGCGCGGACGCCCCCGCCGTAGATCGAGACCTGGGCGATGCCGGGCACCCCCTGGAGTCGCCGGCGCACGGTCCATTCCGCGACCTGGCGCAGGTCCATGGCGTCGCGGATCTCTGAGGTGAGCCCGACGAGGAGCACGGTCAGCGTCGAGGAGGTCAGCGGCGTCATGGCGGGCGCCGCCACCCCGTCCGGCATGCGGCTGGCGAGCGCCGCCAGACGCTCGTTGACCCGCTGGCGGATCCGGTCGACGTCGCTGCCGGGCCGGAACGCGGCGGTGATCACCGACAGGCCCTGGATGGAGGTGGAGCGCAGGGTCTCCAGGCCCGGAAGGCCGCCGACCGCCACCTCTACGGGCTGCGTGACCAGCACCTCGACCTGCTCCGAATCGAGGCCCGGCGCCTCGGTCTGGATCGTGACGGTCGGCGGCGCGAATTCCGGGAACACGTCGTAGCGCGCGCCCGTGAGGGCGTAGAGGCCGAACACCAGGACCGCGCAGGCCAGCGCCAGGACCACCCTGGGCAACCGAACGGCGAAGCCGACGAGGGCCGCCTGCGGACCGCCGCGGCCGGCGGCAGCGGGAGGCTCAGTCATCGTCGTCGCCCACGACGCGGATGCGGCTCTTCATCTCCTCCGAGAGCAGGGCCTGCGCGCCCCGCAGCACGATCTCGCTGCCGTCCGGCAGATCCTCGACCACGAAGGCGTCGGCCGACATCGGCGCGTCCGGCCGGACCGGATGACGCACGAAGGCGCCGTCGCCGGTCCCGCGATACACCCAGGTGCCGCCCTCGCCGTGGACGACGGCGTCCTCCGGCACGAGGACGCCCTTCACCGCCCGCGGCGCCGGCAGGAACGCCATCGTGCTGGTCCCGGGCAGGAGGCCGCTGTCGCCGGTGACGAGATAGAAGAAGCTCTGCCCCTGGATCCGCGGATCGGTCCGCGTCGCCGCCGAGACCAGCCGCAGGGCGACCCGCTCGCTCTGCGGCGGCACCTCGGCGAAGGCGGCCTGCGGCGCCTCCGGCAGGGTCTCCCCCGGCGGCAACGTCACCTGCATCAGGAAGTCGGTCCGCTCGATCAGGCGGGTCACCAGCGGCGACCGCTCGATGATCGCCTTGCCGAGCACCGATCCCCATTCCTGGCGCGCGGTCGCCGCGAGGGTGCGCAACTGCGACTCCGCCACCGTGACCGACGCCTGATCGGTCAGGAGCGTGCCCTCGACGGTCTCGATCTGCGCCACCGCCACCACGCCGGCGCCGAGGGTTCGCGCGCGGCGGGCGGCGCTGGCCGAGACCTCGACCCGGGCGCGGGCCGTCTGGAGCGCCGCCACGGCGCCCGCGTAGCTGTTGGTCAGCTCGGTGATGCGGGCGAGCTCGAGGACGCTGCCGTAGGCGGTCAATTCCTGTCGGTGAAGGGTGGCGGGCCGCGCCTCGGCGACGAGACCGATCCGCGCGCGCTCGGCCGGCGTCAGCCGGACCAGGGTCCGGCCGTCCTCGATGGCGGTGCGCGCTGCCGGGAGCTGCGCGCCTGTGGACGAATCGTCCCGCCGTTCGGGGATCAGCGCCGCCACGCGCGCCCGCACCGTCGCGACCATCGGGCCTACATCGGCGCGAATGCGTTCGCCGGTCGGCGTGAGCGCGAGGCCGGCCGCCGCCAGCAGGATCCCTCCGATGAGCAGCAGCGCCCGGCGACCACCCACGTCGCGATCCTCCCCCTGGCCCGATTGCCGAATCTACCCGGTTTCGATGCCAAATACACCCGAAAGCGACCGACTCAAACCGTCACGCTCGGGTCTGCCTGTGGGTCGGACCGGCACCCGGGCAGAAACGCGAAAGCCCGCCTCGACGGTGCGAGGCGGGCTTCCGATGTGCTCGGACGGATCGGGTCAGATCAGCAATCGTCGCCGGATACCGGAGCGGTCTGCCGATCGGCGGCCGCCTTGTTCATGGCGCCGACCGTGCCCGGCGAGGCCGGCTGCTGGCCACCCGCCAGGTTCGCGGCACCCGGGTCGCTCGAGTTCGCCTTGGAGCCGGCGTCGGTCTGCGCCTGGCGATCCGCCGTCTGCGTGGCGCCGGCATTGTTCATGGCGCCGACCGTGCCCGGCGAGGCTGGCTGATTGCCGCCGGCGAGGTTCTTGCTCGACTTGTCGACGTCGGAGCTCTTGGGATTCGAAGCCTGCTGATCGGGGGTCTTCGGCTTTGTGGTTCCGGTGTTGCACGGGGCCGCGAGGGCAGGACCGGCAACGAGGGCCAGAAGCGCAACGGCGCCGGACAGACGAGAGACCTTCATCAAACGCTCCTCCAGGATTTATCGAATTCCCAAGTGCCTAATCGTCCCATCAGTTCCGACAGGATTCCCTAGTTCTTCGAAAAGCCTCGGTCCGATCCCGCGATTTCGGATCTTTGGACGGGGTTAGATCGTATGAAAGCAGACAGTGTCCGCCCGGGCACGGCAGGTTCGACGGCGCGGCGATGTCGGGGTGCGGCATCTTATCCCGCCAAGTCCGTGGCTGCTGGAGCGTGCCGCACCGCGACCTTCCCGGCCCGCGCGGTAGGCGCGCCGCCGCTACCTCGTTTGGTCGAGTTCTGAGTCCGGACTGCCCCGGCTAGCGTCGACTCGCGAGGGGGCGTGTCCGCGGCAGCCTCGAGCGGTGTCCGACCGCAGGGCGGACGGGACACTGCCTCACCCCGGGCGTCCGAGATCGAGCGATGGCGTTTCCACGAGACTTGGCGAGCCTTGGACCCGGCCATGCGAGCAGCCTCGCCTGGTCGCCGCTCGGGCCGTACGGGGCGGATCGGCGCTGGGCGGGTGGCAGGGAGACAGGTGAAGGCGCAGACGCCATGCCACGGCTCGGCGTGGCCGCCGCGGCGTGGATCGTCCTGTTCCTCTTCGCCCCGGTGGTCGGCGAGCAGATCAAGCTGCCGGGTGTCGACAAGGCGATCTGGATCGGCAGCGACCTGATCGCCTTCGCGTTCCTGGTCATGCGCCGCGACCTTGCCGCGACCCTGTTCGGCAGCCGTCTGCTGCTACTCAGCTAGCCGCTCCTCGCGATCGCCTCCGCCCTCTGGTCCCTGACGCCCGGCCTCTCGGCCTATCACGGGCTCCAGCTGCTCGCGACGATCGTGACCGGCATCACCCTGCGGACGACGATGGGTCTGTCCCGGCTGGTAAGGATCGTATTCCTAGGTCTGCTGGCGGGACAGCTCCTGTCGGTCATTCTCACGGTGGCGGCGCCCGGCCTGACGCGCGGGACGGACGGCAACTGGTCCGGGATCTACTCGCATAAGAACGTCCTCGGATCCCTGGCGAGCCTCCAGATCCTCTGCGCGGCCTGCCTGTTCCTGCAAGGCTGGAACCGTCTCCTGATCGCGTTCGGCTTCTGCCTGGCCTTGGCGCTCCTCCTAGCGACGCGCTCGGCCACGGCCCTGGTGGCGGCCACCGCAGGGCTGATGCCGCTCGCCGCGATCTTCGCGTGGCGGCAGGGCAAGCATGTGACGGGCTTCTGCCTCGGCATCGCCATCGCCCTGGCGGGCGTCGGTATCCTCCTCGTCGTCGCGCGGGGCGCCGACATCTCGGCGAGCGTTCTGTCGGATCTCGGCAAGGACACCACGCTGACCGGCCGCACCATCCTCTGGCGGTTCGGGCTCGACCAGTTCTGGCGGGAGCCGCTCATCGGCATCGGCTACAAGGCCTACTGGGAGAGCCCGCTCACCACGGCCGCCTACCTGCACTTCATCACGAAGCAGAAGCTGTGGTTCTTCCACAACAACTTCATCGACGCCGCCGTCGCGTTCGGGATCGTAGGCGTCGTCCTCTTCACGGTCGCGCTGCTCGATACCGCACGCCGGGTGATCGCCCATTTCGCGCGCTCCTCCGGCTACGTGGAAGCTTGGCCGATCCTGTTCATGAGCCAGCTCTTCGTCCTGGTCTGTTTCGAGTGCCCGCTCCTCGTCAATCACGGCCTCCACCAGCTCCTGCTGGCGGCGATCCTGCCCGTGGTGCGGTCGCCGACCGCGGACGGGAACGACTAGGTCGCCCGCGACTGACCCCACAGGCCTGAGCGGCGTCCGGACCTCGACGGGGCTCCGAACGCGCGGCTTCGGAGGTCTCGACCGGGACGGATCGTGACCGCCCGCCGCGATCGCCGCGGCCGGCCCGACAGGCCCAATCAGAGGTGACTGCGATGTATTGCTGCGGGATCTCCCTGCGCCGGTTCCACGAACGGTACGCCTACTTGTCCCAGCACCTCGCCGCGGTGTGGGGGCCGAACTGCGAGATCACGGGCTTCGAGGGCCCTGTGCCGGATCCGAACGCCCCGTTCCAGCCCGACCTGACGGCCGGTCAGATCGGGTGCGCGATGTCCCACATGAGCGCCTACGAGCGGATGATCGCGCTCGACCTGCCGCACGCGCTCATCGTCGAGGATGAAGTCATCCTGCCGCCGCAGATCCATCAGATCGTGGCCGGCATCGAGGCCACGCTGCGACCCGGCGACGTCGTCCTGCTCTTCAACTGGACCGAGACGGTCGGGCCGTTCAGCACGGTGGACGCCGTGACCGTCGGCGAACACCGGTTGTGCCTGCCCATGGACATGAGCAGCCTCGGGACGACAGGGGCCTACGTCATCACCCGGTCGGCGGCCGAGGGGGATCCTGCGCGCGAACCGGCCGGTCGCGGTGACGTCGGACAACTGGAGCTACTTCTTCGAGCGCGACGCAATAACGCGCGGTCGCGCGCTCCTGCCGAACGCCGTCTCGCGCAAGCCCTTCGAGTCGACCATCTTCACGTCCCGCTCCAAGATCATGGCCTTCCTGAAGGGCAGTCCCCTCCTCAGGCCGCTGTTCACCGCGCGACGCCGCGTCCTGGAGGAGCGGATCGCCTCCAGGACGCTGTTCGTCGACGAGACCTAACCCCTCGCCGGACAGGCGCCGCGCTGACGACCGTCCCGCCGCGACGCGGCGGGGGAGCCCGGGGCCGGGACGGTCGGGGTAGCCGAAAGGCGTAGGGGCGATCGCCCTCTTTGCAGCCTCTCACGCCCCCGTGCAGTGCCAAGCTCTCCGGCGAGGCAGGAACCCGGCGCGGCAGGACACTTCCGCGGCGGGTCCTCCTCGAGACGCCCGCATGACGGCGGAACCCGTACGGCCGCTGGCCGCCCCGTCGTCGCGGGCCCTTGAGGATGAGAGGTCGTCGCTGCGCGCAGCGGCGATCGCACCAGCGCGGCGGAAGACAGACGATGAGCAGCACGCTCCCGATCACCGGCCCGGACAAGTCCCTCGACTCGGCCCTGCGACGCCTGGCCCGACCGGTGGCGGACCGGGCGCGCTACTACCTGATCCTGCTCGCGCAGATCGGCGGCCTGCTGGTCCTGTTGAAGATCTCGCACGGCGTCACGGCGATCAACAACTACTACGGCGTGGTGCTGCCCGTGGCGCTGGCCCTCGCGATGACGCGGGTGCGCTTCGCCGCCGCCGATCTCGCCGCGGTCCGGCTGCTGCAGATGATCGGCGTGATCGCGGGCGCGTACGCGCTGATCCATTATCCGCTCTTCCCGATCGTCCTCCCGGGGACCAAGGCGACCGTCGCCGTCAGCGCCATCATGGCGCTCTGGGTCGCGGCCGTGGCAGGGGGCGTGCTCTGCCTGCGGTGGCCCTCCCTCGCCCTGATCAGCGCCACCTATCTGGTCTGGAGCAAGCAGGCGGTCATCCGGGTGACCGGCCTCTGGCACGGCCACATCATCGACGTGCTGCCGCTTGCGGAGGTGAGCTTCTGCCTCGTCGCGGGCCTGCTGGTGGCCCACGTGACCGCGCGGATCCATGACTGGCCGGGCCTCGGCGCCTCGGCGCGCACGGACGTCGGGGCGGCCAGTTCGATGTTCTCGAAGGTCCTGATCGCGGCGGCAATCAGCATCCACCTCGGCAACTACTATTCCTCGTTCCTCGCCAAGGTCACGCTCGACGAGGGCCCGCTCTCCTGGCTGCTCAACAACGATCCCGGCAAGATCTTCGTCGTCGGCCTCGACAACAACCACGTCCCCTACGCGGGCTGGCCTGTGCTGGTGGAGGGGATGCGGACGATCCTGAGCCATTCGAGCGCGCTGACGAACACCCTCATCCTGCTCGGCCAGGGCATCGCCCTGGTGGGGATCCTCATGCCGCGCCGCTGGCTGCTGCTCCTGCTGCTCGGCTTCGACGTGATGCACCTGTCGATCATCGTGCTCATGGGCGCCAACTTCGCCCCTTGGATCATGCTGAACCTCGCCATCGCGGCCGTCGTCGTCAGCCGGCACTACGAGCGCCCACCGGTCTCGGTCGGGATCCTGTCGGTGCTGTTCATCCTGACCGGCAACACCTTCATGACCCAGGCCTGGCTCGGCTGGTACGACACTTTGGCCAACAACAAGATGTACTTCGAGGCGATCGACCGGAACGGCCAGCGGCACTACGTGCCGACCAACTTCTTCACCTTCTACTCCTACCCGTTCGCCCACATGGCCTACGGCGCGCCCGACGCGGCGCACGCCTTCGCCCTCGACAACCCGAATGGCGGGACTCAGGTGTTCCGCAAGGTCACGGCCTCGACGACCTGCGATGTTCCTGTCCTGACCGCACCGGACGGCATGGGCCAGGAATACTCGAAGGCGGAAATCGATGGGCCGGCGATGGACGCCTATATCCGGGGCTACCATCGCCTCGTGAGCACCATCCGCGATAGGACGGGCCTGTTTCCCTACGCGCTCTATCCGCACCACTTCTTCGTGCCGCTCCAGTACGCCGCGGGCTTCGACACCGTCGCCATGGCCGACATCGTCGCCTACGTGTACCGGCGCGAGTCCGTCTGCTTCAGCATGCAGGACGGCGTCACCGTCCGCCGCGTGGTGTCCGAAGCCGAGCACAGGATCGACCTGACCCCATGACCACCCCCTCGACCGAGGCCGCCCTGACGGTGGTCTACGACGGCGAATGCCCGTTCTGCTCCAACTACGTGCACCTCATGGCCCTGCGCCGGTCGGTGGGCACCGTCGCCCTGGTGGACGCCCGGAGCGGCGGTCCCCTGGTCGACGAGATCACCCGGCGCGGGTACGACCTCAACGAGGGCATGGTCGTCCGGCACGGCCCGGATCTCTATTACGGCGCGGACGCGCTCGTCCTGCTGTCACGCCTCAGCGACGACCGGGGCGTGGCCAGCCGGCTCCTCGCGCGGCTGCTGCGCAGCCCGGGACGCGCGCGGCTGCTCTACCCGGCGATGAAGCTCGGGCGGCGCGTCACGCTTCTGATGCTCGGCCGGACGCTCCTCGCACAGCCCGGCGGCGCGCCGACCCGCTGAGCGGGCGGCACGACGACGACCTCCGCCGGAGCGAAGCGCCCTAGGCCCGAACGGAGGAGCGCGTCGGCAGCGTCCGCGCGCTGTGCCAGGCGAAGGCCAGGACGCCGGACAGGTTGGCGGTCACGAGGGCCCGCCACGTCAGGCCGAGATGCGCGTCGAAGCACGGGCCCCCGACCAGTTCGCGGGCGGCGTTGCGGGCTGACCAGTACAGGTGCTTGATCAGCCACGGGCTGCGGCCGATGTGTTTGGCGTAGAGCGCGCCGTTGCCGAACTGGTAGTTCCAGTGCAGACGGTCGATCGTGCGCGGATCCCGGCGCCCGTGGAAGTGCTTGACGCTCATGTCGGGCACGTACTCGACGGCCACGCCGGCCGCCCAGCCGCGATAGATGAAGTCCGTATCTTCGGCCGCGCGGAACGTCGCTCCGGGGCCGAACGCCGCGTCGAACCCGCCGATCCGCTCGATGACGGCCCGGCTGCAGGTCATGTTGCAACCGTGGACGAAGCCGCCGGGATGGGCCGGGTACGTCAGCCGGCTGGCCCGGGCGTCGGTCTTCGTGGTGAAGTCGATGTCCTGCGCCGATCCCAGCTCGACCCGGCCACCGCGAATGATGCTCTCCGTGTCGCCGGCATAGTGCGCGATCAGATCTCGCAGATACTGATCCGACAGGACACAATCGTCATCGATAAACGCGATGATGTCGCCGGAAGAACGCGCGATCGCGGCATTTCGAGACCCGGCGACGCCGGGGCGCGACTGTGCGAGGAGCAGAACATCGAACCGATCCGTTGGGACGGAAGCCGACCAGCGCTTCAACGCCGTATCCGTCCCATCCTGCGACCCGTTATCCACCACGATGATCTCGGCCTCAGCGTCCGGCACGGCCTCGATCGCGCGCGTCACCGAGTCTAGCGTCTCCAGGAGGGACGCGACACGGTTCCGTGTACATACGATAAAGCTGACTTTCATTTGGCATTATCTCGGAAATACTGCCAGGATCCGGGCTTCGTAGAACAAGCCACAGACAAGATATAGTAATATTAATGCAATTCATCGAGTCGTGCGCCGTAGGGAGAGCTACGCCTTTTGGATGCGGAACCAAATATCCTGCAGATGTGGCGTCGCAAAAATCGCGGTTCCTGAGGCAAAGCGACCGCCGCTTCGATCCTCGCGCGAGCTATAGAAGGAGTCCAGGCCCGCGCCGTGATCCGACCGCGATCTAACGTTCTCGATCCCATCGCGACACCAATCCCGAAATACATTTCAAAAATTTACTGTCTTATCGCCAGAAATCCATAACACGACCACCGCGCACAGCATCGAAGAACGGGATCGCACGCGCGACGACCGGGATTTCAAATCGGCTGCGAGCGTTCTCGATCGTCCGTTCAGATCATCCTGACCAAGTCGGTCACCGGTCGGAAAATCGGGCTCTCGAAGTCGCGGGACAACTCGGCGCTGACGGGCCGAGCCGCGCCGGAAGTCGCCGATAGAGAATGAATGTCTGAGATCCTGAATTTTTCTGCCGATAAGTCCCAATTCTATTCGCCCGATACGGGAAGAGGCTCCTCTTCCCTCGCGGAAAGCTGAAAGTTTCAGGCATCTCCGCGGCACCGGAGCTTCACGGCAGGCCGGCTCGGCCTCGGCCATCGGGCGTGGGCCCAATCCTCCGATTGGCCAGCTGCCACGGTCGGCCAGGCACTGTTAAGCCGTCCTGACCGATCGCGCCCTGGTAGCCGCCAGCGCCGCCGCCACCCTGTCGCGTCCGAAGGATCCCATGGCAGAACTCCGAGAGGGGCCGGAAGCGACGGCGCCGCCCGCGTTCTCGAAGCGCCGGAGCCTGGCCTGGATGGGGTTCTGCCAGGGCGGCCTGTTCCTGGCACAGTTCGGCACCTCGCTGGCCCTGGCACGCCTGCTCACGCCCCATGAGACCGGCATCTTCAGCCTCGCCGCCGCCATCGCGGGCCTGCTGTCGACGCTGCGCTCCTGCGGCCTGTCGAGCTACATCGTCCGGGCGGAGCGGGTGGATGCGGCCCTGCTGGCGAGCGTCTTCACGGTGAACCTGATGCTGTCGGGCGCGGCCGCGATCCTGATCCTGGCGTTCAGCGTGTTCGGCAGCGTCCTCCTCGGCGAGCCGGATGTCCAGCGCGCCCTGGCCATCCTCGCCGTGGTGCCCCTTGTCGGGGCGCTGGAGTTCCGCCCGGCCGCCATGATCGAGCGGCACGGCAATTTCCGCGGCGTGGCCCTGGTCAACATGCTGCGCGGTCTCGTCGCCAGCGGCGCGATGCTGGCGCTGGCCCTCCTCGGCTTCAGCTACATGAGCCAGGCCTACGGGCAGGCGGCGGGCGCCGTCGCGGCAGCGCTGGCGGCGAACGGCCTCGGCCTGCGCTACGTGTCGCTCCGCGTGGGACTCGCCGGCTGGCGCGAGATCCTGACCTACGGCGGCCGGCTCTTCGCCATCGCGGGGATCGCGGGGATCGCCGGCCGGATGGGCGACCTCGTCCTCGGGCGGATGCTCGGGCTCAGCGCCCTCGGCCTCTACTCCCGCGCGGCGAGCCTCAACACCCTGATGTGGGACCATCTGCACGTGGTGATCACCCGCATCACCTTCGTGGACCTCGCCAACCAGCAGCGGAACGGACAGTCCCTGCGCACCTGCTACCTCCACACGTTGCGGATGATCACCGTGCTGCTCTGGCCGGCCTTCGCGGGCGCGGCCGTCCTGGCCGGGCCGATCGTGCGCGTCCTGCTCGGGCCGGGCTGGGAGGGCGCGGCGCTGCCCTTCTGCCTGCTGTCCCTGGCCGCGATCGTCCTGACCTCGCTCAGCATGACCTGGGAGGTGTTCCTGATCCGGGACCAGACCGCCCTGCAGGCGCGGTTCGAGTTCCTGCGCCACGGCGCCGGCCTCGTGATGTTCAGCGCCGGCTGCCTGTTCGGCCTCGGCGGCGCGGGCGCGGCCCGGATCGGCGAGGCGCTCCTGGCGGTCGGCCTCTACCGGCCGCATCTCGAGCGGATGACCGACACGTTCAGGCGCGACTACGCCCCCATCTACCTCCACGCCGCCACCCTGACGGCGATCGCCGTCGCGCCCGCCATCCTGGTCATGTCGGCCTGGGGCTGGTCGGCCGAGACGCCGCTCCCGAGCCTCGCGGCCGCGATCGCCGCGGGCATCGCGGGCTGGGTCTGCGGCCTCTGGTACCTGGACCATCCCCTCGTCGCGGAAGCGCGCCTGCTGCTCGCGCACATGCGCCCGGCCCGCCCGGCCACGACCGTTTCGGACCTCTAGGGCCGTTGTCGATCACGTTGGGATGGGGGCGATAGCCGGGCGCGTGCCGCCGCGAGGCGCGGGTCCCCTCTCCCGTGCGGGATGGGGGCATGCGCCGCTCGGCCGCGCGGGCGCCAGATCGTCCCCTGCGGAGGGGGCCACGCCGCACGCTTGCGCTTCCGCGCGCCGGGGCGCGATATGACCGGATACGACGGCGGCGCGGGACGATCGCGGGATGGCGGATTTCCGCAGCTTGGAGGTGTTCTACTGGGTCGCGAAACTCTCGAGCTTCCGCCGCGCCAGCGAGAAGGTGAACACCACGCAGCCGGCGGTCTCCCAGCGCATCGCGGCCCTGGAGCACGAGTACGGGACGCTGTTCGAGCGCCGCAGCCGGGACGTCGCGCTGACGGAGCGGGGACGCCTGCTCCTCGGCTTCGCGGAGCGGTTCCTGGCGCTCCAAACCGAGATGAGCGCGGCCCTGCACGAGACCGGCCGGACGCGGGGCACCCTGCGGCTCGGCGTGTCCGAGACGATCGTCCACCTTTGGCTGTCGCGCTTCATCGAGCGCATGCGCGCCGCTCATCCCGGGATCGGCGTCGACATCACCGTCGACATCTCGCCGAACATGCAGGCCGCCCTCGTCGCCGACGAGATCGACCTTGCCTTCCTCGTCGGCCCGATCACCCTGCCGAGCTTCGCCAACCGGCCCCTGTTCAGCACACCGATCGCCTGGATCGCCGCGCCGGGCCTGCTGCCGGGCGACGAGCCCCTGAGCCTCGGCGCGCTGCTGCACCACCCGCTCATCACCTACCCGCGCAACACCAGTCCGTACGTCGAGTTGCGCGACCTCGTCCTCCAGGAGAACCTCCTGCCGAGCCAGATCCACACGAGCGCCTCCCTGGCCACGATCGTGAAGATGGGCGTCGAGGCCCTCGGGATCTGCGTGATACCGCCGGCCGTGGTCGAGGCCGAACTCCGTGCCGGCACCCTGCGGGTCCTGCCGGCCGAACCGATGCTCTCGGACCTGACCTTCACGGCGATGCACACGAAGCGGCCGGCCCACCACTTCGTGGCGGACGCGGCCCGCCTCGCCCAGGAGGTCGCCGAGACCTGGGCTGCCGCCCGATAAGACCGGTTTATCGCTCCCCATTCGCAATCACGATTGGCGTGCCTCGCGGCGCGATGGGATCGTTGCCGCAGGAAATGAATCGCTGAAGCGATCGGGATCTTGCGGAATCCGGACGGCCGACGCGGCCGCTCCGGCGCGCGACGACCAGCCAGGGAGATCAACGCGGTGAGCCAGCACGCGGGCGCCGACGGCGCGCCACCTGTCTTCGCCGACGCCGCGGACGCGCGGCGCGCGATCCGCGCGGGTCGGTTCCGGGGCCACACCTCGGGTCTCGTTCCCGCCCACGCGCAGGGCAACCTGATGATCCTGCCGCGGGCCATGGCGGAGGATTTCCACCGCTTCTGCCAGCAGAACCCGAAGCCGTGCCCGATCCTCGGCGTCTCGCAGCCCGGCGCCCACGCGCTTCCGACGCTGGGGACCGATCTCGACCTCGCCACCGACGTCCCCGGCTACCGCGTCTACGAGGACGGCGAGCTCGTGGCGGAGCTGCCCGACCTGACCGGTGTGTGGCGGGACGATCTCGTCACCTTCGTCCTCGGCTGCTCCTTCTCGTTCGAGGCCGGCCTGATCGAGGCGGGCATCCCGCTCCGGCACGTCGCCCTCGGCCGCAACGTCGCGATGTACCGGACCTCGATCGCCACCCAACCGTCGGGCCCGTTCCACGGCCCCCTGGTGGTCTCCATGCGACCGATGAAGGCGGCGGACGCCATCAAAGCCGTGCAGGTGACGGCCCGGATGCCGGCGGTCCACGGGGCGCCGATCCATCTCGGCGACCCGGGCCTGATCGGCATCCGCGACCTCGCGCGGCCGGATTTCGGCGACCCCGTGCCGATCGAGCCCGACGAGATCCCGGTCTTCTGGGCCTGCGGGGTCACCCCGCAGGCGGTGGCGATGGCGGCGCGGCTGCCGCTCTGCATCACCCACGCGCCCGGTCACATGCTGATCACCGACCTCCTCAACCGCGACCTGCCGTTCCTGTGACCCTCCCGGCCGCGCGGCGGCCCGTCCGCAAAGGAGTTGCGCCATGTGGGTGAAAGACACGAGTCCGGCGGAGCGCCGGGTCCTGGGCGCGGCCTTCGCGGGCTACGGCGTCGATGCGTTCGACTACATGGTCTACACGTTCCTGATCCCGACGCTGGTCGTGGTCTGGGGCCTGACCAAGGTCGAGGCCGGCAACATCGCCACCGCCGCGCTGGTGACCTCGGCGATCGGCGGCTGGGCGGCCGGGATCCTGGCCGACCGCTACGGCCGGGTCGTCGTCCTGCAGGGCACCGTCGCGTGGTTCACCCTGTTCACGGTGCTCAGCGGCTTCACCCATTCCTACGAGCAGCTGCTCGTGACCCGCGCGCTGCAGGGCTTCGGCTTCGGCGGCGAGTGGGCGGTGGGCTCCGTGCTGATCGCCGAGACGATCCAGGCCCGCTACCGCGGCAAGGCGGTGGGGCTCGTCCAGTCGAGCTGGGCGGTCGGCTGGGCCTGCGCGGCGATCGCCTTCTGGGCCGTGTTCGCCCTGGCGGAGCCGGCGGTGGCGTGGCGGATCCTGTTCTGGCTGGGCGCCCTCCCCTCGGTGCTGATCTTCTGGATCCGCCGCAACATCGAGGATCCCGAGGTCTACCGGCAGACCCGCGCCGCCATGCGGGACGTCGGCGACACCGGCAGCTTCCTCGACATCTTCTCTCGGCCGCTGATCGGCCGGACCGTCCTGGCGAGCCTGCTCGCGACCGGCATGCAGGGCGGCTACTACGCGGTGACCACGTGGCTCCCGACCTACCTGAAGACCGAGCGCAACCTCTCGGTTCTGAACACCAGCGGCTACCTGCTGATGCTGATCTTCGGGTCGTTCGTCGGGTATCTGACCAGCGCCTGGCTCTCCGACCGCATCGGCCGCCGCCTGGGCTTCATCCTGTTCGGCTTCTGCGCCGGCGTTCTCGTCCTGGCCTACACGCTGATCCCGATCACCGACCCGGTGATGCTGGTCCTCGGCTTCCCCCTGGGCTTCTTCCTCTCCGGCGTCTTCTCCGGGATGGGCGCCTTCCTGAGCGAGCTGTTCCCGAGCCGGATCCGCGGCTCGGCGCAGGGCTTCTGCTACAATTTCGGCCGCGCCACCGGCGCGATCTGCCCCGCCGTGGTGGGCCACCTCAGCGGCTCGCTGACACTCGGCATCGCCATCGGCGTCGTGGCGGCGGGCGCCTATTGCCTCGTGATCGTCGCGGCGCTTCTCTTGCCGGAAACGGCGGGCCGCGCGCTCGATTCTCGCAGCGCGGATCCGGCCGAGCCGGAACCCGTTGCGGCCTTATGAGACCCGATCGGCACGCGGAGCGGCGGCGATGACCAGCGTGGACCTGAATTCCGACCTCGGCGAGGGCTACGGCGCCTACGCCTGCGGCGACGACGCGGCGATCCTCGGGATCGTCACCTCGGCCAACGTCGCCTGCGGGCTCCACGCCGGCGACCCCGAGATCATGGCCCGGACCTTCGCGCTGGCGAAGGAGCGCGGCGTCGCCGTCGGCGCCCATCCGGGCTTCCCGGACCTCTGGGGATTCGGGCGGCGGCGGATGCCGTACAGCCCGGCCGAGATCGAGCGGCTCGTCGCCTACCAGATCGGCGCCGCGCAGGCGCTCGCCGCCTATGCCGGCCACCGCATCACCTACGTGAAGGCGCACGGGGCCTTGGCCAACGTCGCCGCGGAGGAGCGGCCGGTGGCCGACGCCATCGCCCGCGCGGTCCGCGCGGTGGACCGGGAGCTCGCGCTGCTCGCCATCGCGCTGACCGCCCAGGTGCCGGCGGGCGAGGCCTGCGGCCTCGAGGTTCACCAGGAGATCTTCGCCGACCGCGGCTACACGCCGTCCGGCCTGCTGATCCCCCGCAGCCAGCCCGGCGCGATGATCACCGATGCCGGCGAGGCGGCCGACCGCGTCCTGCGCATGGTCGAGGCGGGCGCGATCCTCACGGCCGACGGTCAAACGCTGCCGACGCCGATCCACTCGATCTGCGTCCACGGCGATTCCGACCACGCCGTCGCCACGGCGCGGGCGGTGCGGACCCGGCTGGAGGGCGCGGGCGTCACGCTGGCGCCGTTCCGGCCGTGAGCGCGGCGCTGGACGAGCCCCGCCTCCTCGACGCCGGCGAGGCGGCCCTCGTGGTCGAGTTCGGCAGCACCGTCGACCCCGCGATCAGCGACCGGGTCCTGGCGCTCGACGACGCCCTCGGGGCGGACCCGCCGGAGGGGCTGCGGGAGCGCGTGCCGACCTACCGCTCCCTGATGCTGCACTACGACCCGCTGGTGCTCGACCGCGGGACGCTCGCCGAGCGGGTCCGGGCGCTGGTGGCGGGCGCGACCGCGCGCGCGGCGAGCCCAACCCACTGGACCCTGCCCTGCTGCTACGACGCGCCCCACGGGGAGGACGTGGCGCAGGTCGCCGAGCGGAGCGGCCTGACGCCGGAGGCGGTGGTGTCGACCCACGCGGCCACAACCTTCCGGGTCTACATGTACGGCTTCGCGCCGGGCTTCGCGTATCTCGGTGGCCTGCCGAAGCCCCTGGCGGTGCCCCGGCGGGCGAGCCCGCGGCCGCCCCATCCGCGCAACGCCATCATGATCGGCGGCGGCCTCGCCGCGGTGGCGACCGTGCCGATGCCGACCGGCTGGTACGTGATCGGCGCGACGCCGTCCCGCCTCTACGCGCCGGAGCGCGACCCGAGCTTCTTCGTCGGCGCCGGCGACCTGATCCGCTTCGAGCCCGTCGATGCCGCGACCTTCGACGCCCTCACGGCCCGCGAGGCGGCGGGCGAGCCGGTGGCCCGCCGCGGGGAGGCGCGCTGATGACCGCCCTCGTCATCGACTCCACCGGACCCGGCGTCACCCTGCAGGACGGGGGCCGGCACGGCTACCTGCGCTACGGCATCACCGCCGCGGGCCCGATGGACCCGCTGATGCACGCCGCCGCCAACCGGGCGGCGTCGAACCCCCTCGACGCCACCGCCGTCGAGATCTCCACCGGCGGCGTCACCGTCTCGGTGCAGGACGGCGCCGTCGGGATCGCCCTGCTCGCGCCGGGCTTCCGCGTCGCGCTGGACGGCGTGCCGCTGCCCGACACGGTCGCGCTCACCGTGGAGCCCGGCCAGACCCTCGTCGTGCGGGCCGGCGACGCGGGCGCCTGGGGCTACCTCGCGGTCGCCGGGCGGCTCGACGTGGCGCCGGTCCTGGGATCGGCGGCGACCCATACCCGCTCGGGGCTCGGCGGCCTCGACGGGCGCGGCCTCGCCGCGGGCGACCGCCTCCCCGTCGCCGAGAGCCGGACCCCGGACGGGCCGCCGCAGCGGCTCGTCGCACCCTGGCTCGGCCGCGACGGCCGGGAGATCCGGGTCGTGCTGGGTCCGCAGGACGACTACTTCGCGCCCGACCAGGTCGAGGCCTTCCTGGCCGGTCCCTGGACAGTCTCGCCCCGGGGCGACCGGATGGCGTGCTTCGTCGACGGCACGCCGCTGACGCACGCCAAGGGGCACGACATCGTCTCCGACGGCGTCGCCATGGGGGCGATCCAGGTGCCCGGCAACGGCCTGCCGATCATCCTGATGGCCGACCGGCAGTCCACCGGCGGCTACCCGAAGATCGCCACGGTGATCGGGCCGGATCTCGGGCGGCTGGCGCAGGTCCGGGGCGGGGCGCGCCTGTCGTTCCGGCGCGTCACGGTGGCGGAGGCGGTCGCGGCGCGCCGCGCCGAGCGCGATCTCCTGCGCGAGGCGGTCCCGCGCGAGCCGGTCATCCGCACGGATTTCGCGTCGGACTTCCTGCTCGGCCTCAACCTCGTCGGCGGCGTCACCGACGGCCGCGCCTGAGCGCTTGGCGGCTGCGCGCGGGCGATCGAGCGTCTAGAGTGCGGCCCCGGCCAGATTGCCCGGCCCGATCCCGAGACACAGGAAAGCCCGCACGCATGGCGCACGCCGTGACCGCCCCGGAGACCCCGCCGGCCCGCAGCAACGAGCCCCTGAACGCCGACAGCGTGCGCCGCGCCCGGGTCGACCTCGCCGCCTGCCTGCGCTGGGCCGCCCGCAACGGTCTGGAAGAAGGGATCTGCAACCACTTCTCGGCGGTGCTGCCGGAGCGGCCCGACCTGTTCCTGGTCAATCCCTACGGCCTCGCCTTCGCGGAGGTCACCGCGTCGAGCCTGCTCCTCTGCGACTTCCACGGCAACGTCCTCGAGGGCGACGGCCAGCCGGAGGCGACCGCCTTCCACATCCACGCGGAGCTGCACCGGCTGAAGCCCCGCGCGCGGGCCGCGTTCCACACCCACATGCCCTACGCGACGGCGCTGGCCATGCTGGAGGGCGAGCCCCTGACGTGGTCGGGCCAGACGGCGCTGCGCTTCTACGGCCGGATCGCCGTGGACGAGGACTACAACGGTCTCGCGCTCGACTCGTCCGAGGGCCGGCGGATCGCCGAGAGCGCCGGGGAGGCGGACGTCGTGTTCCTGAAGAACCACGGCGTGATGGTGCTGGGCGAGACCATCGCGGAGGCCTGGGACGACCTCTACTACCTGGAGCGCGCCGCGCAGGCGCAGGTCCTGGCCATGAGCACGGGGCGCGCGCTCAAGGCCGTGCCCGAGGCGATCGTGAAGCGCGTGGCGGCCCAGGAGGCGGCCGGCCGCGCCGAGAGCGCGCGCCTGCACCTGGAGAGCGTCAAGCGGGTGCTCGCCCGGGACGAGCCCGCCTTCCTGGCGTGAGCGCCCGTCAGGGCGCGGCCCGGACCCGGTCCAGCAGCGCGGCGTCGGCGTAGCCGTCCGCCGGCAGGCCGACCGATCCCTGGAAGGCGCGCAGCGCCGCCCGCGTCTTCGGTCCGATCTTGCCGTCGACCCCGCCGGTGGCGAAGCCGCGCTCGGTGAGGCGAGCCTGCAGGTCGCGCCGCTCGTCGGCGGTGAGCGCTCGGTCGCCCCGCGGCCAGTCGTGCACCAGGCCCGGGTCGCCGCGCAGGCGGTCCGACAGGAGCGCGACGGTCAGCGCGTAGGACAGGGCCGTGTTGTAGCGGAGGATCACCGCGAAGTTCGGCTGCAGCAGGAAGGCGGGGCCGCGGATCCCGGCGGGCAGGATCAGGGTCGCCTCGGCCGTGTCCGGCAGGGCGCGGTCGCGGGCGGGCCTCACGCCGAGCGCCCGCCACGCCGCGACGGTGCGGACCGTGGTCTCGTCGGCCAGCGCCGCGTCGAAGGTCCCGGGCAGCACCGCCTCGGTGCCCCAGCCCGCGCCGGGCTTCCAGCCGTGGCTGCGCAGGTAGTTCGCCGTCGACGCGAGGGCGTCCGGCACCGAGGTCCAGATGTCGCGCCGGCCGTCGCCGTCGAAATCGACCGCCTCGCGCTGGTAGACGCTGGGCATGAACTGCGTGTGCCCCATGGCGCCGGCCCAGGACCCGGTCAGGCCCGCGGGCATCCGGTCGAGGGGCGCCTGGTTCCAGGCCAGGATCTGGAGCGCCGCCGCCAGCTCGTCGCGCCAGTAGGTCGCGCGGGTGGGATCGCTGCAGCCGAGCGTCGCGAGCGAGCGGACGACCGGCTTCACCACCGCCGCGTTGTCGAGCACCGCGCCGTAACTCGATTCTACGCCCCAGAACGCCAGCAGGACGTGGCGGTCGACCCCGTACTCGGCCTCGATGGCCGCGAGCGTGTCGGCGTGCTCGGCGAGCTTGCGCTGACCGGCCTCGACGCGGGCCGGCGTGACGCTGGCCTCGATGTAGTCCCAGATCGGCCGGACGAACTCGCCCTGGCTCTGGGTCGCGGCGATCACGTCCGGGTCGGGCGCGAGATCGGCGAGCTGCGCCTCGGCGAGGCCCCGCGGCACCGCGCGGGCCGTGACCCAGGCGATCAGGTCGGCCCGGCAGCTCTCGAAGGCCTGCGGCGCGGCCGCCGGCGACGGGTCCGGCCCGGCGGCGAACGCGGGCGCGACGATGCCCAGTGCGGCGCCGGTCGCCAGGACCGCGCGCGCGGCGCCGCTCCGGGTCGCGGGCCGCTTCGGCGCAGCGCGATCGTCCATGGGCATCTCCGGTGATCCAGACGGGCGCGGCGTAGCATACCGCGTCGGCAGCAACACCTTCGAGACGCGGCTTGGGGCTCGCCGCGGCCGCGGCGGCGCCCCAAGTCGCGTCACATCAGCCCGACGGCCCGGAGACCGAACCGTGATGCATCCCGCTTCCCTGACGGCGATCGGCGCGGCCGTCCTGGCCGCCGGACCGGCGAGCGCCCTGGAGGTCACCCGCAGCCGCGACATCCCGGCCCCGCCCGCGGCGGTCTGGGCGCTGGTGGGCGATTTCTGCGCGATCCAGAACTGGCACCCGCAGGTCCAGCGCTGCATCCTGTCGGGCGAGGACGACGATGACGGCATCCGCGCGCAGATCCGCGGCCTCGTGGTGAAGGGCGGCCAGGGCACGATCGCGGAAGTCGAGACCGCGCGCGACGAGACCGGCATGAGCTACAGCTACAGCTTCATCCAGGGCCCCCTGCCGGTGCGCGCCTATAACGCGACGCTGGCGGTCCGTCGCAACGGCGAAGGGTCCACGGTGATCTGGAGCGCGACCTTCGACGCCGAGGGCATGAGCGACGCCGACGCCGTCGCCGACATCACGGGCGTGTTCGACGCCGGGCTTGCCGGGATCGCCCGGGAAGCGGCCAGATAGCCGCCCGCCGAATCGGCCGGCCGCGCGAAAAATCGCCCGCCGGGTGCCGCGGGGCCTCGCCGCGGGGCCGTCGCGACCGATGTGAGCGCCGTCGGCGCGACCGAGCGCCCGGCTCGATTCCCAGAGGCAGCCTCAGGAGGCCGAGACCCGCATGCGCCGTCACCGCCACGCCAAGATCGTCGCCACCGTCGGTCCCGCCAGCTCCGCCCCGGACCAGCTCCGCGCCCTGTTCCTCGCCGGCGTCGACACGTTCCGGCTCAATTTCAG
The DNA here is from genome assembly GCF_028583545.1 of Methylobacterium sp. NMS14P. Taxonomy (NCBI): domain Bacteria; kingdom Pseudomonadati; phylum Pseudomonadota; class Alphaproteobacteria; order Hyphomicrobiales; family Methylobacteriaceae; genus Methylobacterium; species Methylobacterium sp. NMS14P. The sequence continues at coordinate 3,765,135 of NZ_CP087106.1, forward strand.
CCACGGCCTCCAGGAGGACCACGCCAAGGTCCACGCGGCCATCCGCGCCCTCGAGAAGGAGGTCGGACGACCGATCGGCATCCTGCAGGATCTCCAGGGGCCGAAGATCCGGATCGGCACGCTCCAGGGCGGCCGGCTCGATCTCCAGGCCGGGGAGACGGTGCGCTTCGTCCTCGAAGGCTCAGACGGCGACAAGCAGGCGGTCCCGCTGCACCACCCGGAGATCTTCGACGCCGTCGTGCCGGGCCAGGAGCTCCTCATCGACGACGGGCGGGTGCGGGTGCGGGTCACCGGGCCCGAGCGGACCTCCATCACCGCCGAGGTCGTCACCGGCGGGCCGATCTCGAACCGCAAGGGCGTGAACCTGCCGGGCACGCTGCTGGACCTGTCGCCGCTGACCGAGAAGGACCGGGCGGACCTCGCCTTCGGGCTCGACCTCGGCGTCGACTGGGTCGCCCTGTCGTTCGTCCAGAAGCCGTCCGACGTCATCGAGGCGCGGGGGATCATCGGCGACCGCGCCGGCATCATGTCGAAGATCGAGAAGCCGCAGGCGCTGGAGCGGATCGACGACATCATCCGGCTCTCCGACGCCGTGATGGTCGCGCGCGGCGATCTCGGCGTCGAGATCCCGCACGAGGACGTGCCGGGGCGGCAGAAGGAGCTGATCCGGGCCTGCCGCCTCGCCGTGAAGCCCGTGGTGGTGGCGACCCAGATGCTCGACTCGATGGTCAGCGCCCCCGCGCCCACCCGCGCGGAGGCGTCGGACGTCGCCACCGCCATCTACGACGGCGCCGACGCCGTGATGCTCTCGGCGGAATCCGCGACCGGCCGCTACCCGGTCGAGGCGGTGGCGATGATGGACCGGATCATCCGGAGCGTGGAGGGGCACAAGCTCTACCACTCGATCGTCGCGGCCTCGGAGCCGGGCGAGGAGGAGACGCCGCCCCACGCGGTGGCGACCGCCACGGCCGATCTCGCCGAGGCCGTGCACGCCGCCGCGATCGTCGCCTATACGGCGAGCGGGACGACGGCCGCCCGGGTCGCGCGCAAGCGCCCCGCCGCCTCGATCCTGGCCCTGACCCCCAACGTCGCGACCTCGCGGCGGCTCAGCCTGCTGTGGGGGGCGCACAGCGTGCTGACGGTGGACGTCGACAGCTACGAGGAGATGACCTCGAAGGCCTGCCACCACGCGCAGGACGAGGGCTTCGCGCGGCCGAACGACATCATCGTGGTCACCGCCGGCATCCCGTTCCACACCGCCGGCAACACCAACAACATCCGCCTGATGCAGGTCTGAGCCGCCCGATCGGGCGCCGGGCTGGAACGCGGCCCGCGCCTGACCCGTTGATGGGGAAGCTGCGCCATTTGGGCGCGAGACCGGAGGGCCCACCCATGAACCTGATCGGACGCATCGTCACCAAGATCCTCGGCAACGAGAACCGCCCCGTCGACCGGGACGACCGGAACGCCAGCACGGCGACGCCGCTCGGCCGCCTCGTGACGAAGATCCTGGGCAAGTAGGCGCGCCGTTCGCCGCGCGCCCGGGCCGGGCGCGCGGCGGACCGTCAGGCGCTCAGTTCGCCACGGCGCTGGCGGTCTCCTTGAGCACCGGCGCGGCGGGGATCGAGTGCTGCCAGAAGGTGCCGGTCCGGCCCTTCTCGAACCCGGCGTCGTACAGGGCCCGCATGTAGGCGGTGTCGAAGCCCTTCGCGGCGGACGCCTTGGGGCCGTTCTCGTCGATGTAAGTGAGATTGAAGCCGATGCCGTTGGTGCGTGCCAGCGCGTAGGTCGCCGTCAGCGTCGCGCGGGAGCGGGCGCGGCTCGCCGTCGTGAAGGAGCGCTCGACGATCGAGAGCGTGTTGTCTTTCGTGACCTCGAATTCCGGCTCCAGGCGGCCATTGATCACCACGTAGATCTCGGCCTTGCCGCCGGTGCGGATCCGCCCGTCGCGCAGCAGCAGGGTCTGCGGCAGGGTGAAGACCGGGGTCACCACCGAGCCGTCGACGTGCATCTCCTGGAAGCGCGCGTCGCCGGCCGAGACGTCGATGAACTGGGGCGGGAACACCGCCGGGATGCTGGCCGAGGCCGCCAGGACGTCGCGGAACAGCTGGCGGGCGTTGGGCACCCCGCTCGCCGCGATGGCGCCCATGTTCCAGATCACCGCGCGCTGGGAATCGAGGTTCGTCGTCACGACGAGCAGGCGCCGGCCCTTCGCGTGCTCCTCGGCCACGGCCTTGAGGAGGTCGTCCGTGACGTAGCGGTCGATGAGGTTGCGCAGGCGCCCGTCGCCGAACAGGCCCGAGCCGAACAGCACGTTGGCCAGGTTCGGCGAGGCCACCAGCTCGCTGGCGACGCCGCTCGTGTAGAACTCGGTCAGGTAGGCGTCGTAGGCCGGGCCCAGGAACGCGAAGGGCGCGATCAGCGCCCCCGTCGAGACGCCGGAGACCAGGGTGAATTCCGGCCGCTTGCCGGACGCCGTCCAGCCGTTGAGCACGCCCGCCCCGTAGGCGCCGTCGCCGCCGCCGCCCGACAGGGCCAGGTAGGAGAAGCCCTTGAGGCGCCGCTCCGGATTGGCGGCGAGCGCCGCGATCGTGTCCACCGACGCGTCCGCGAAGACGCGCGCGCCGGGAATGCCGGGCACGGTGGCGAACGCCGCCTGCTCGGCGCTGTAGGGCGTCCGCGGAACGCTGCCGCAGGCCGCGACCTGACCCGCCAGCCCGAACGCCACCGCCATGCGCAGGCTGACCTGACGAACACCCATCGTCACTTCCTCGAACCGCGAAACGCGCCCACTCTGACACACGGAACGAGCTTGGCCGTATCGCCTGTTCCGTCTTAGCCGGCTTCGAGGGAGCGATAAGGCCGCGCTGTTGCGGTGGGGTCACGTTCCCACGCGATCGGGGCGCGAGCGTGGCCGTGGAGGCCACACCCCGGACGGCGCGGCGGCGTACCGGGCCGTCCCGGTCCTGGCCAGTCCGGACCATTGGCGGTGGACAGGCGGCGTGGCGGTCGGCGCCCGGTGGTCGCCTGCCCTTGCAAGGTTCGCGAACGCCGCGCTAGGGTTCCCCCGTGGCCTGGCGAGACAGGGTGTCGCACGTGATGCGGCAGCCGGTGCGCGAGGGCGCGGTCTGCGTGGCGAGACGGCCGTCCGAGAGAACGGCCGCTGTCGGCCTGGAAAACACGGACTTGCCTTCGGGAACGCAGCCGAGCCGCAGGGGGCGGAGGGGATGATGGAAGCGGGTCTCGGCTGGACGGACGATCGCGTGGCGATGCTGCGCCGCCTGTGGGAAGACGGGCAGAGCGCCAGCAAGATCGCGGCGCAACTCGGCGGCGTCACCCGCAACGCCGTCATCGGCAAGGTTCACCGCCTGGGTCTGGCCGGTCGCGCCCGCGGCGGCGAGGAAGCCGCCACTGCCGCGCCGCCCTCGAAGACGGTCGAGATCGAGACCGCCATCGCGGTGGTCGAGACGCAGGCGCCCGAGCCGGTGGCGATCCTGACCCATCGTCCGGCACCGGAATTCCCGGCGCCCGCGCCGGCCGCGGCGCCCGAGCCCGTGGCCCTCGCGGTGTCGCAGCGCGTCACCATCATGGACCTCCGGGAATCCATGTGCCGCTGGCCCCTCGGCGACCCGACGACGCCGGAATTCCGCTTCTGCGGCGCCCGGTCGATCACCGGCCTGCCCTACTGCACCCACCACGCCGAGATCGCCTACCAGCCCGCCACCGAGCGGAAGCGCGATCGCCGCGTCGCCTCGTTCCGCTGAGCCGCCGCGCCGTCAGGGCCCTGCCCGATCGCGCAGCGATCGTGCGCGGCCCTCGGCCTCCGCTCTGACGCGCTCTCTGGCGCCGAACCGGCAGCCATTTCGGCGGAGTGCGCTCTAGCGCAGCGTCACGCCGGCTTCGCCGAGGAAGCGGGCGGTCCCGGGATTGACCCGGTCCGCCGGGACGAGGCCGACGAGGTTCTTCGGCTGGGCGGCGATGAGATCGGTCCGCGCCAGCGCCCCGACGACGCGGTAGGCCGTCTCCGCGTCGAGGCCGGGCCGCGCGAGCACGAAGCTCCAGGATCCGACCGTCTCGATCGGCTCCGCCTGCCCGGCGAAGCTGCCCGCGGGAACCGTGAGGCGCCGCGTCGCCGCGCCGGGCTGCGCGAGGCGCGCGATGCCCGCCTCCGACGGCCCGAAGAACCGCGCACCGCCCGGGTCCGCGGCCAGCGCGTGGAAGCCCGGCCAGTCGAGGCCGCCGCCCCAGAGCGCGTCGGCGCGGCCCTCACGCACCAGTGTCGGGCCGTCGCCGGCTCGATCGAGGAGGATCGGGCTGATGTCGCGCTCGGGATCGAGGCCCGACGCGCCGAGGACGCTCCGGCCCATGACGGTGAGGCCGGACTTGTGCGTGCCGAGCACGACCCTGCGTCCGCGCAGATCCGCCACGGAGCGGATCGCGCTGCCGGCCGGAACCACGAACAGGCCCGGCGTCGGGTACATCGGCGCCAGAACGGTCAGGCCGCCGCCCTCGGCGAGGGTCGGGTAGGCGTACTCGCCCTGCACGAGGCCGAGATCGACGCGGCCGGCGCGGAGGAGGCCGACATTCTCGGACGACCCGCCGGTGGCGCGCCGCTCGACGGTCAGGGCCGGGTCCGCGGCCGCGATCGCGCCGGCGAAGGCCTCCCCGAAGGCCGGGAAGCCGCCGCCCGGGGTCGCGGTGGCGAGCACGACGCGGAGCGCCTCGGCGGCGCGCGCCGGCCGCGCCAGCATCAGCCCGAGGCCCGCCAGCAGAGCGGCTCGACGAGTCGGCCGCCGGGCGAGGCTCGGCGCCGCGGACGCGGAGGAAGGTGGGGAGCGGCCCGCCGTCGTCGCGGAAGCGAGAGAATGAAATTCCATCAGGAACCGATCGCTCAATAAAGGCCTTCCACCCCGTCACGAAAGTTCGCCGGATTCCGGAAAGAACTTTCGGTAACGGCACTTAGCCCGATTGCTCCGGCCGCGGCAACGCGATATCGCAGCCTCCCGTCCGGGCCGGTCAAGCCTCCCACGCGAGGGCGATCCCTTGGCGGCGCCTTTCCCGGACACGACATCTGTCCGATCCGTCACCACGAGCAGGAGTTCCGCGATGGCCGATACCCTCAACGCACCGGCGAAGGTCGGCCACGGCCGTGTCTACGGCTCGATCACCGAGACGATCGGCAACACCCCCTTGGTGCGCCTGAACCGGCTGCCCAAGGAGCACGGCGTCGACGCCGAGATCCTGCTGAAGCTCGAGTTCTTCAACCCGATCGCCAGCGTGAAGGACCGCATCGGCGTCAACATGATCGATGCCCTGGAGGCCTCCGGCAAGCTCCAGCCCGGCGGCACGCTGGTCGAGCCGACCTCGGGCAACACCGGCATCGCCCTCGCCTTCACGGCGGCGGCCCGCGGCTACCGCCTCATCCTGGTGATGCCCGAGACGATGTCGCTCGAGCGGCGCAAGATGCTCGCCTTCCTGGGCGCGGAGCTCGCGCTCACGCCGGGCGCGCAGGGCATGAAGGGCGCGATCGCCAAGGCCGAGGAGCTGCTGAAGGAGATCCCGGGCTCGGTCATGCCGCAGCAATTCTCGAACCCGGCCAACCCCGAGATCCACCGGAAGACCACCGCCGAGGAGATCTGGAGCGACACGGGCGGCCAGCTCGACGCGTTCGTGGCCGGTGTCGGCACCGGCGGCACCGTGACGGGCGTCGGCGAGGTGCTGAAGCCGCGCCTGCCGAACCTGAAGGTCTTCGCGGTCGAGCCCGAGGATTCCCCGGTGATCTCCGGCGGCCAGCCCGGCCCGCACAAGATCCAGGGCATCGGCGCCGGGTTCATCCCCGACAACCTCCACACCAACATCCTCGACGGCGTCCTGAAGGTCACCAACCAGGCGGCCTTCGAGACCTCCCGGGCGCTCGCCCGGCTGGAGGGCATCCCCGGCGGCATCTCCACAGGCGGCAACGTCGCCGCGGCGCTGGAGTTGGCCAAGCGCCCCGAGTTCCAGGGCAAGCGGATCGTGACCGTCGCCTGCTCGTTCGCCGAGCGCTACATCTCGTCCGCCCTGTTCGACGGGATCGGCTGAGTCCGGCACCGGAGCGGCCTTCGAGCCTCTCCCCTACGGCCTGCCATCAGGACCGCGCCGACACCGATCGGCGCGGTCCTCGTCCTGGCCGCGAACGTCGTGATCGACGCACCGAAACAAATTTTTCGTTCTATCATTCGCCTAGTTTCGCTCTTGAAGATTTAAATCGATCGACTTCAGACAATAGCTATAGTCTGATACCGATCTCGGATCGAGAACGACGGAAATTTACGCCGATCCACCGCGTCTGGACGAGAGAAGAGCTTTCCGCTAACGCCGGTTGGCGAACGGACAATGCTTCTTACCATGCGCGGCCTCCTGATTCTCGTGTTCGGCCTCTGGGCTCAGGCGGCGATGGCCCAGGGTTTCGCGGTCCACGACCTGACCGGGCTGGCCGAAGCCGCCAGAGCGGCGCTCGGGCCGGAAGCCACGGCACAGGCGGAGGCGCAGCGTCTCGGCCTGCACTGCGCCGCCTGCACGGGCGCCCCATCGATCGAGATGCGGATCGGGCGCCTGACCGACGGGACTGAGGCCCGGGTCCGCTCGGGCCGGACCACCCTCGCGGCGCTCGAGGCGATCTGCGTGAAGCGCAATCCGGATTGCCGCCTCTCGTCACTGCCCGCAAGACCCGCAGTCGGCTGGATGAGCGTGTACGCGCTGGACGGCGGTGCCGGAGCCACCGCGGTCATCCTCAAGGACGGCGATCTGCTGACGATCGAGGCCCGGGCGTCGGATCGCGGGGCCGCGGAGGACTCGGCGCGGCGTCTCGTGCGGGCCGTCCTGTCCCGGATCGTCGGCCCCGAGACCTGAACCGCGCGCCGCCGATGCCCGGTCGGCGCAACCCTCCTCGGCCGCCTCCGTTGTCTCCCGAAGAGGCAGAGAGGCGAGCCATGACAGAACAGACCGGACGACCGTCGCGGGAAGACCCCGACGCCCAGGCCGCCACCGAGACCGAGACGCCGCGCGAGAAGCTCGGCCAGATGGAAGACAAGGCGCGGTCCGGCACCGATCTCGGCGAGGCGATCGACCGCGCCACCGCCGCTGTCGGCCAGGACGACGGGAAGCGCTGATGGTCAGGCCGACGAGCGAATCCGGGACGGTCACCCGCAAGCCCGACGACAAGGTCGGGTCGCGCGGGAGTCCGCCCGCCGGGGGCGGCCATCAGACCTCCGATCAGGCCGCGATCACCGACATGGGCTCCGGCGAGACGCCGCGGACCGAACCCAAGGAGGGATGGGGCGCGGCGGGAGAACCGGGGCGCGCGCCGCCCGCGGTCGGCGGCTCCTCGGGGGGCCACTCGGACCAGAAGGCCTCGCGAGGTCCGGCCGCCGACACGAAGGTCGCTGGTGGACACTACCGGGCGGAGCAGGAGAACCGGGAATGACCGATGGCCGAGAGACCGGCTCGCAGCCGGACAAACCGAAGAACGTCGCCCCGGACGCGGTCAAGGACCCGAACGAGAAGACGGAGGGCAAGCCCGGACACGGGACGCCCTCCGGCGGCAAGCAGAACGACGAGACCGATCCCGGAAGCAGCTGACGCGGCCGGGCCGAACGGCGCCGCGGCGGGATACGCGCCGCGGCTCTTCGGGGCTCAGGAGAGCCGGAAAGGGATCGGGCCGGCAGCCAGCGGCACGTCGCCGGGACGGCAGCCCGTCTCGACGCAGGCGTAGCGGATCGCGTCCTGGCGGCTGCGGAAGATGCCTCCGGCGCGCCCACCGGCCTCGACCGCGACCCAGTGACCCTCGCCGTCCTGGCCGACGAGGTACGAGGGCGGCGCGGCGGCGGCCGGGGCGAGTGACGGAAGCGGGTTCAACGCGACGGGCATCGGTGTCACGGGGTTCACGCGGGCCTCTCGGGTCCGCCCCACCGAGGTATCGCCCCCGGCATAAGGGTTCGATGGGTCCGAGAGCGGCCAGGAATAAGGACCGCATCAGCAACCGGGCCTGAGCGCCCGGTTGCCGGTCGTTCACGATCGGTGACGGTCACCCGCCTCAGGCGGCGTTCTCCTTCGACCGCTCGGCCCGCTTGCGGTCGTTCGGGTCGAGGATCGCCTTGCGCAGGCGGATCGACTTCGGCGTCACCTCGACCAGCTCGTCGTCCTGGATCCAGGCCAGCGAGCGCTCGAGCGTCATCCGGATCGGCGGGGTGAGGCGGACGGCCTCGTCCTTCGAGGTGGTGCGGATGTTGGTGAGCTTCTTGCCCTTGAGCACGTTCACCTCGAGATCGTTCTCGCGGTTGTGCTCGCCGACGATCATGCCCTGGTACACCTTCCAGCCCGGCTCGATCATCATCGGGCCGCGGTCCTCCAGGTTCCACATGGCGTAGGCCACGGCCTCGCCCTGGTCGTTGGAGATCAGCACGCCGTTGCGCCGGCCCGGCATCTCGCCCTTGTAGGGCTCGTAGGCCTTGAACAGCCGGTTCATGATCGCGGTGCCGCGGGTGTCGGTGAGCAGCTCGCCCTGGTAGCCGATCAGGCCGCGGGTGGGCGCGTGGAACACGAGGCGCAGGCGATTGCCGCCGGACGGCCGCATCTCCAGCATCTCGGCCTTCCGCTCGGACATCTTCTGCACGACGACGCCGGAATGCTCCTCGTCGACGTCGATCACGACCTCCTCGATCGGCTCCAGGAGACCGCCGGCCTCGTCGCGCTCGTACACGACCCGCGGCCGCGACACGGCGATCTCGAAGCCCTCGCGGCGCATGGTCTCGATCAGGATCGAGAGCTGCAGCTCGCCGCGGCCCGAGACGTAGAAGCTGTCCTTGTCGGCGGCTTCCTCGATCTTGAGCGTGACGTTGCCCTCGGCCTCCTTGAACAGGCGGTCGCGGATCATGCGGCTCGTGACCTTGTCGCCCTCGGTGCCGGCGAGCGGGCTGTCGTTGACGATGAACGACATCGTCACGGTCGGCGGGTCGATCGGCTGCGCCTGGATCGGGGTCTCGACCTGCGGGTCGCAGAAGGTGTCGGCCACGGTGCCCTTGATAAGACCGGCGATCGACACGATGTCGCCCGCCTCGCCGATGTCGATCGGCGCGCGCTCCAGGCCGCGGAAGGCGAGGATCTTCGACACGCGACCGGTCTCGACGACCTTGCCGTGACGGTCGAGCACCTTGATCTGCTGGTTCGGCTTCACCGAGCCCGCGGCGATGCGGCCGGTGATGATGCGGCCGAGGAACGGGTTGGCCTCGAGCAGGGTGCCGAGCATCCGGAACGGTCCCTCCTCGGTCCGGGCCGGCGGCACGTGCTTCAGGACCAGGTCGAACAGGGGCTCGAGGCCCACCGACGGGTCGGCCTCAGGGGTGTCGGCCATCCAGCCGTTGCGGCCCGACCCGTAGAGGATCGGGAAGTCGAGCTGCTCGTCGGTGGCGTCGAGGGCGGCGAACAGGTCGAAGACCTCGTTCACGACCTCGTTGATCCGGGCGTCCGGACGATCGACCTTGTTGATCGCCACGATCGGGCGCAGGCCGATCTTGAGCGCCTTGCCGACCACGAACTTGGTCTGGGGCATCGGCCCCTCGGCGGCGTCGACCAGCACGATCACGCCGTCGACCATCGACAGGATGCGCTCGACCTCGCCGCCGAAATCGGCGTGGCCGGGGGTGTCGACGATGTTGACGCGGGTCTCCTTCCAGACGACCGAGGTCGCCTTGGCGAGGATCGTGATGCCACGCTCCTTCTCGAGGTCGTTCGAGTCCATCGCCCGCTCCTCGACCCGCTGATTCTCGCGGAAGGTGCCGGACTGTGCCAGCAGCTTGTCGACGAGGGTCGTCTTGCCGTGGTCGACGTGAGCGATGATGGCGATGTTGCGCAGATTCATGGCGGCCCGAAACGGGTTGTGCCGGCTCCCTGGCGGCCGCGCGGCGCGGCCGTCCGCGCCGGTTCAGGTACGGAGTCGTGGTGGTTGCGTCGCAATATAAGGACGCGCGCGCTTGGGCAAGGCCGCTGAGGTCATGGGGGCGTCGCGTTGCCGGGATTGCTGGGGGCAGATCCGAGGCCGGCACCGCGCGCCGGGCGCGGTTCGGCCGTCGCTGCAGGGCTGCTCTGCAGCGCCCTCCCCTGAGCCGGCTGCCCTATATGACGGCACGATGACGCCGCGACCGGCGCGAAGCCGTCCGTATCGGGTTATATTGGATGAAACCGGCTCCCTCGGGTAGCGTATCGGCCAGGATCAGGCGTCCGGCTGCGGCGATTCGGCCCTCGGGCCGCCGGGGCGGGCTTTCCCCGGAAGGACACGATGCGCGCGCTTGAGCCGCGGCTGTTCCCGTATATCTGGCGCTACTCGAAGGGCGCGCAGCTCCGGATCTGCGCCGTCGTGCTGGCGTCGCTCCCGTTCTATTTCGCCTCGCTCGACCTGCCGAAGCGCATCGTCAACGACGCGATCACCGGGAAGGCCTACGCGCACGGCGAGGCGACCGCGCCGTTCCTCGAGCTCACCGTCGAGTGGCCCGCCTTCCTGGGCGGCGGCAAGACCCACCTGTTCGAGGGGTTCCAGCTCGACCGGTTCGAGCTGCTCCTGAGCCTGTCGACCCTGTTCCTCTGCCTCGTCCTGATCAACGGCGCGTTCAAGTTCTGGATCAACCTGCAGAAGGGCATCCTCGGTGAGCGGATGCTGCGCCGTCTGCGCTTCCAGCTGTTCTCTCTGATGCTGCGCTTCTCGCCGGAGACGCAGCGGGAGGTGAAATCCTCCGAGACCGCGACGATCATCCGCGACGAGGTCGAGCCGATCGGCTCGTTCATCGGCGACGCGATCGTGGTGCCGGTGTTCCTCGGTACGCAGGCCGCGACGGCGCTGGCCTTCATCATGATGCAGAACATGTGGCTCGGCATCGCGGCCGGCGGCATGGTCGCCGTGCAGATGATCGTGATCCCGCGGCTGCGGCGGGAGATCATCCGCCTCAGCCGGCAGCGCCAGATCGCGTCCCGCGCCCTCGCGGGCCGCGTCGCCGAGGTGCTCGACGGCCTGCAGGCGGTGACGCTGAACGACACCGGCCGCTGGGAGCGGGCGGAGATCGGCGGCCGCCTCTACCGGCTCTACGACCTGCGGCTGCGGATCTACCGCCGCAAGTTCGCGGTGAAGTACCTCAACAACCTGCTCGCGCAGGTGACGCCGTTCCTGTTCTACGCGATCGGCGGCTACTTCGCCCTGAAGGGCCAGCTCGACATCGGCCAGCTCGTGGCGGTCCTGGCCGCCTATCGCGACCTGCCGCCGCCCCTCAAGGAGCTGATCGACTGGGACCAGCAGCGCCTCGACGTCGAGGTCAAGTACGAGACCGTGGCGGCGCATTTCGGCCCGCAGCGGCTGATGCCGGCGGAGCACGAATCCGAGCGCGCGGCGCCTCGCCTCGGCGGCCCGCTGCGGCTCGAGGGCCTGCAGCTGCGCGATCCGCAGGGCGGCTCCCTGATCGAGATCGGCGACGCGGAGGTGCGCCTCCCCGGGCGCGTCGCCCTGGTCCCGCCCGGGCCGATCGCGCAGGAATTCGTCCGGATCCTCGCCGGGCTGCAGTCGCCGCCCGGGGGTACGGTCCGGATCGGCGAGCACGACCTCTCCACGCTGCCGCGCCGCGACCACGCGCGGCGCATCGCCTACGCGGGCGTCCAGCCCGTGCTGTTCCCCGGGACGCTGCGCGACAACATCCTCTACGGGCTGCGCGTGCACCCGCTGCGCACCAACAGCCTCGATCTGAGCAAGGCGCGGATCAACGAGGCGGTGAAGACCGGCAATCCCTGCGACAGCGTCGAGGACCCCTGGATCGACTTCAAGCGCCTCGGCGTCCGGGATGCCGGCGAGCTCGACGAGCGCCTGCTCGACCTGCTCGGCCGGCTCGACCTCGGCGACGAGCTCTACCGGTTCGGGCTCGGCGCCCTGAGTTCGGTGGCCCATGACACGCCGGTGGGGCAGCGCATGATCGCCGCGCGGGAGCACCTGCGCGAGCATTTCGCCCAGAAGGGCCTCGCCGACCTCGTGATCCCCTTCGCCCGGGGCCACTACAACGAGCAGGCCACCGTCGGGGAGAACCTGCTGTTCGGCGTCCCCCGCGACCCGACGCTGACGGACCCGCGCCGCCTCGCCGGCGTCCCCCTGTTCCGCGACGCGCTGGAGAAGGTGAAGCTCCTCGACGAGCTCGACCGGATGGGCGTCGCCATCGCCAGCAACCTCAAGGACATCTTCGCCGACGTGCCGCCGGGCCACCCACTGTTCCGGCGGTTCTCGCTGATCACCCCGGACGCGCTGCCGGACTACCTGCGCCGGCTCGCGCGGCTGCCCGACGAGGGGCGCCTGAGCGAGACCGACAGCGTCGCCTTCCTGGCGCTGGCCCTCGCCTATGTCGAGCCGCGGATGCGCTTCGGACTGCTCGACGAGACCCTGGCCAAGCGCATGGTCGGCGCACGGGCGGTCGTGCAGGGCTTCATGCACGGCGACGACGGGTGCGACGTCGAATCCTACGACCCGAACCGGATCAACCCGCGCAGCACCGTCCTCGACAACCTCCTGTTCGGCCGCATCGACACGGCGCGGATGCACGGCGAGGCGCTGATCCAGAAGGAGGCCCGCGCGGTGTTCCGGGAGTTCGACCTGGAGCGGCCGATCCAGCGGCGCGGCCTCGAGAAGGAGGTCGGCAACCGCGGGCAGCTGCTCGCCGAGCGCGTCCGGGTCCGGGTCGGCCTCGCGCGGGCGATCCTGCGCGAGCCGGAGATCCTCGTGATCGACCGGGTGGACGAGCACCTGGAGCGGGGCGTCGACACCCTGCTCGACGTGACCGAGACCGCCCTGCCCCGGGCCAGCCTCGTGGCGAGCCTGTCGCCGGAATCGGATCCAGCCCGGTTCCCGGCGCGCCTGCCGATCCGGAGTGCCGAAGCGCGCCTGCGCACGGCGGCGGAATGACGTGAGCGTGACCGGTCCGCGCGGGGCGCGGCCGGCGGTTTACAGGGCTGCCCGTCTGCGGCACAGGATGGCACCCCATGCCAACATTCTCGGACGCCACCGCGACCTCGGACCGGACGATCCCGAGCCTCGCCGGACTGCCGCGCGTGGTGCCGCCGCACCGTTCCCCGCCGGAGCGCGAGCTGCCGCTGGCCGCCTACCTGCGCTCGATCCGCGACAACGCGCTGGCGGGCTTCCCCCGCCGCGCCTTCGAGGAGCCGGTCACCCGCCGCGGCCTGCTCGGACGGTCGAGCTTCGTGCTGAACGACCCCGAGGCGATCCGCCGGGTCCTGGTCGAGAATCAGGCGAACTACGCCCGCACCACCGGGACGACCCGCATCCTGCGCCCGATCCTCGGCGATGGGCTCCTGATCAGCGAGGGCTCCGCGTGGCGGCACCAGCGCCGGACCCTGGCGCCGGCCTTCACGCCGCGGGCGATCGACGGTCTGGTGCCCCATATCGCCGCCGCCGTGACCGACGGGATGGAGCGGATCGCCGCCGAGGCCGCGGCGGGGCCGGTCGACCTGTTCACGTCCTTCTACCGGCTCGCCCTCGAGATCGCCGGGCGCGCGATGTTCTCGGTGGGCATGGACGAGCACGGCGCCGAGCTGCGCCAGTTCATCGCCGAGTACGCCGAGCGGATGGGGCGGCCGCACCTCCTCGACATCGTGACCCCCCCGGGCTGGCCGGTCCCCCTCGACTGGTCGCGCCGCCGCTTCCGGCGCCGGTGGATCCCTTTCCTCGACCGGATCATCGCGGCGCGCCGGGCGGCGGAGGGGGACAGGGCCCGCTCGGGCGACCTCCTCGACCTGCTCGCGGCCGCCCGCAATCCGGATACCGGCGCCGCCTTCACGCCCGACGAGCTGCGCGACCAGGTCGCCACCATGATCCTGGCGGGCCACGAGACCACCGCCGGCACGCTGTTCTGGGCCGCCTACCTGCTGGCCCTCGCGCCGCAGGTGCAGGAGCGGGTCGCCGCCGAGGCGCGGGCCGCCGACCTCACCGACCCCACCGGCTGCCAGAGCGACGGGCGGCTGCCGCTCACCCGCGCGGTGATCGACGAGACCCTGCGCCTGTACCCGGCGGCCTTCGTGGTCGTCCGGCGGGCGCTGGGCCCGGACACGGTGGCGGGCCACACCGTGAAGGCGAGCGACATCGTCATGGTGAGCCCATGGGTGCTCCACCGGCACCGGTCGCTCTGGTCGGATCCGGACGCGTTCGATCCCGGCCGCTTCCTGCCCGGCGCCCCGGCCCCGCGACGCTTCGCCTACCTGCCCTTCGGGGCCGGCCCGCGGGTCTGCATCGGCGCGCAGTTCGCTCTGAGCGAGGCCGTCCTGTCCCTGGCGCGGGTGCTGCAGCGCTTCCGGCTGGTGCTCGACGAGCGCGAGCCCGTGCTGCCCCAGGCGGTCGTGACGACCCAGCCGGATCGCCCCGCGCGCTTCCGGCTGATCCCCCGCGAGCCGGTCAGCCCCTGATCCCGGTGATCGTCGCCGAGATCGCGCGGGCGTCGCGCATCGGCCAGCGGCCGCTCTCCACCTGCGCCAGGAAGTCGTCGAGGAGCCGGTTGTAGGCGTCCGGCTCCTCGACCGAGAGGGCGTGGCCGGTATTGGGCAGCACGGCGAGGGCCGCCGAGGGGATGACCCGCTTGAGCATCAGGCTGGGGGCGAGGCAGGGCCAGTCCTCGTCGCCGGCGACGATCAGGGTCGGGACCGTCATGCGCCCCAGCTCGTCCGTGAGGTCGTAGAGCGACGGCCGCCCCTTCTGCACGCCGGCCTGGGTGTTGGCCGAGCCGAGGGCCGAGTGCTCGGCCAGCATCCGCTTGAACTCGGCGTGGCCGCGCGGATCCTTGGTCTCGAACTGCACCCGCGTCGGCCCGACGGCGTAGCGCTCCGCGAAGGCCGCCATGCCGTCGCGGAGCAGCATGGCGGCGGTGGCGTCCGCCTCGGCGCGGAACAGGGCCTGCCGCTCGGGCTCCGCGCCGTAGCCGCAGCCGCCGAGGCACAGCGACAGCGCGCGGCCGGGGTGCCGCAGGCCGAAATGCAGGGTCGCGAAGGCGCCCATCGAGATGCCGGCGACGTGGGCCTTCGGCGCGCCGAGATGGTCGAGGACGGCCAGGATGTCGTCGGCGGCGCGCGCCTGCGCGTAGGCCGAGACGGCCTCCGGCACGTCGGAGGGCGGGTAGCCCCGGGCGTTGAACGCGACCGCGCGGTAGCGCCGGCCGAAATGGCGCAGCTGCGCCTCGTAGCTGCGATGATCGCCGGCGAATTCGTGGACGAAGATCAGCGGCGTCCCGTGGCCGCTCTCCTCGTAGTGGAGCCGTACCCCGTCGTCCGTCGTGGCGCTCGGCATCGCGATCCTCTCATCGACCTCCCCCGGTCTCCGAGATGGCGCGTCGGGGCGCCCGGTCGAGTGTCGCGACCGGCGTTCGTCGCGGGCACGACGAAGCCGCACCCGGCGGACCGGGCGCGGCTCGTGGATCTCCGTGCCGGCGGGGACGCTCCCCGCCCGGCTCAAGCGGCCTTCTTGGAGGAGGCCGGCTTGGCGGCCCCCTTCTTGGCGGCGACCTCGGCGAGCTTCGCGGCCAGCTTGGCGTCGAGCTTGCCCGAGGCACCGAGCGGCAGCTCGATGTCGAGGCCGAGGGTCGAGACACCCTCGCCGCGCTCCAGGGTGACCTTCACCTTGTCGGGCTCGACCGCGACGTGGTTGGCGATCACCGCCAGGATTTCCTCCCGGAGCTGGATCACGAGGTCGGGGCGACCCGACTCCGCGCGCTCGTGGGCGAGGATCAGCTGCAGGCGGTCGCGGGCGACCGCGCCGGAGCTGCGCTTCTGGAACAGACCCAGGATGCTCACGCCGCCCTCCGCATGAACAGCTTGTCGAGGAAGGACTTGCGCTCGACCGGCAGGCTCATCGGCACGGACTCGCCCTTGAGCCGGCGTGCCGCGTCGGCGTAGGCCCGCGCCGGGGCGCAGAGCGGGTTGTTCAGCGTCACCGGGCAGCCGAGGTTCGAGGCGCGCAGCACCTCCTGGCTCTCCGGGATGATCGCGAGCAGCGGGATCGACAGGATGTCGAGCACGTCCTCGGTCTTGAGCATGTCGCCGCGGTCGGCCCGCATCGGGTCGTAGCGGGTGAGGATCAGGTGCTTCTCGATGTCCTCGCCCTTCTCGGCCTTGGCGGTCTTGGAATCGAGGAGGCCGATGATCCGGTCCGAGTCGCGCACCGAGGAGACCTCGGGGTTGGTCACGACAACTGCCACGTCGGCGTGGTGCATGGCGAGCTGGGCGCCGCGCTCGATGCCGGCGGGGGAGTCGCAGATCACCCAGTCGAACTTGGCGCGCAACTCGTCCATCACCCGGGCGACGCCCTCGTCGGTGAGCGCGTCCTTGTCGCGGGTCTGCGAGGCCGGCAACAGGTGCAGGGTCTCGAGCCGCTTGTCCTTGATCAGCGCCTGCGGGAGCTTGGCGTCGCCGTTGACCACGTTGATGAGGTCGTAGACGACCCGGCGCTCGGCGCCCATGACGAGGTCGAGGTTGCGCAGGCCGACGTCGAAGTCGACGACGCACACGCTCTGCCCGCCCTGGGCCAGGGCCGCTCCGAGGGCCGCGGTCGTCGTCGTCTTGCCGACGCCGCCCTTGCCCGATGTGACGACGAGAACCTTTGCCACGCGTCGATCTCCCTTAATCCAGGCTTGCCATTCGGATGTTGCCGCCATCGAGCCAGACCTGGGCGGCCTTGCCGCGCAGGGCCGTGCCCATGTCCTCCGCCGTCCGCACGAGGCGGTCGATCCCCAGCAACTCGGGTTCGAATTTGCGGCAGTAGATTCGTGCGCGCGGGTTGCGCGCGGCTCCGGCGATCGCGCGACCGCGCAGGGCGCCGTAGACGTGGATCGAGCCGCCGGCCAGGATCTCGGCCCCCGAGGAGACCGACCCCATCACGGTCACGTCGCCGGTCGGGTTGATGACGCTCTGACCGGAGCGGACCGAGCCCTCGACGGTGATCGAGGTGACCACCTGCGGCTCCGGCTCGGCCGGGACGCTCGGGATCTCGATCGTCTCGGACGGGTGACCCTTGACCAGCAGCGGCGGCAGGCCGTCCACGACCGCGTCGGCGCCCTCGATGCCCAGGACCGCGATGCCGCGGGCCTTGAGCTCGTTCATGAGCGTCTCGAGCGCGTCCGGCTCGGGCTTGAGCTGGGCGCAGTCCAGGATGACGGCCCGGCCTTTCAGCAGGGTCGGCGAGCGCTTGAGCGCCGCGTCGAGGCCCGCGAGCCACTCGGGAAGCGGCGGCTCGGGGGAGAGGGCCAGGGCCTTGAAGGCCCGCCCGCGCAGGCTGAGCGGCCGGGGCGCGGAAGGAGCCGCCGCGCGGGCGGTCTCCGGATCGATCGGCTCGGGGAGGGTGTCGCTCATGTCCGCCCGTTAAGAGTCCTTACCGGACCATTGACGGCGGGTATGGTTACCGAAGGGTTAAGTTTCTGATCCGGTCGGCAAATTCTGCCGGGATCCTGGTATCGGGGCAGCGGAGGACCGTTTCACGCCCCGGCCGCGACCGTCGCGGGGAGATCAGCGGCCCGTCCCTGAGCGCCCTGCGGAAATGGCGCGCGACGAAAAAGCTCGACAGCCGTCGGCGGTTCGCCTCTCAACCCCGCTCGAACAGGTTGAGCTTGATCGCGTCCTCCAGCAGCCGCACCTCCACGGCCTGCCCCCGGAAAGCCGGGTCGAGGTCGTCGGCGGCGCGGTAGAGCCCGTCGATCGCCACCAGCTCCGGCTCGAACCGCCGGCACCAGATCCGCGCCGTCGGGTTGCCGGCCGCGCCGGCGATCGCGCGGCCGCGCAGGGCGCCGTAGACGTGGATCGAGCCGCCCGCGATGACCTCGGCGCCCGACGCCACGGCGCCCAGGACCGTGACGTCGCCCTCGAGGTGCAGCACGGTCTGGCCGGAGCGCACGGGCGCGTCGAGGATCAGCGACCGGACCGTCTCCCGGGCCTGCGGCTCGGCCGGCGCGGGCGCGTCCGCGGCCGACTCGTCCGGGGCGGCGACCTCCCCCGCGGGCCGTCCGCCCGACAGCGCCGGCGGGGTTCCGGAATCCAGGAGCGACGGCGACGCGCCCTCGATCCCCAGGATCGGGATGTTGCGGGCGGCCAGCTCGGCGAGCAGCCCGTCGAGATCCTCGCGGTTGAGCCGCAATCCGGCCAGGTCGAGGATCACCGGCCGACCGGCGAAGAAGTTCGGGGCGCGGCGGTTGAGGGCGTCGAGGTCGCCGAACCAGTCGGCCACCGGGGGTATCGGCGCCAGGACGGTGGCCATGAAGGAGCGGCCGCGGAAGCGGATCGGCGGGCGCGCCGGCTCGGATGTCGGCTGGGTCACGGGCGTGTTCGGTGTGCGCGGAAGGGATCGTCTGCATCCATGGGGCGGCGCCGCGCCGGGGGCAATCCCGCGAGGGCCGGTGTGACGCCTTGGCGGGTCCGCGGGCGCGTTTCTGTTGTAGAGAGAGCCGGCATCCGAGCCGGACCGGACCGTTGAGCAGCGCCACCTCGCACGCCCCCGCCCCCTTCGTCGTCGATGACCTGACCCGCGCCAACCAGCGTCGGGCGGCCGACCCGCGCGCCTCCGCGTGGGTCTCGGCCAATGCCGGCGCGGGCAAGACCAAGGTCCTCACCGATCGGGTCGTGCGGCTGCTCCTCGACGAGGCGCCGCCCGGCCGGATCCTCTGCCTGACCTTCACCAAGGCCGCCGCGGCCAACATGGCGATCCGCGTCTTCCGGCTGCTCGGCCGCTGGGTCACGCTGGACGATGAGACCCTCGCCGCCGAACTCGCCGAGCTCACCGGCGAGCGCGCCGGGCCCGAGCGCCTGCGGCTGGCGCGCCGCCTCTTCGCCCGGGCGGTCGAGACACCGGGCGGCCTCAAGATCGAGACGCTGCACGCCCTGTGCGAGCGGCTGCTCCACATGTTTCCCTTCGAGGCGAACGTGCCGGCCCGCTTCGTGGTGCTCGACGAGGCCAAGGCCCGGGAACTGTTCGACATCGAGATGGCCAACGTCCTGGCCGACGCCGTCGCGAACGGCGACACGCCGCTCAGCGCCGCCCTCGCGCGGGTCACGCCGGAAGCCACGGGCGACACCCTGCGGGCGGCGATCCGGGCGGCCATGCGGGCGCGGAGCTTCATCGGCGACGCCGCCGGCCTGGAGCGGGCCTTCGGACGGCTGCACGGGGCGCTCGGACTGGCGGCCGAGGAATCCGCCGAGCGGATCGAGGCCGCGATCCTCGAGGGCGGTCCCGGGTGCCGTCCGGAGGAGCGCGCCGCGCTGGTCGCGGCGCTCCGCACCGGCAAGGCCAACGACGAGAAGCTCGCCGACGCCCTGGAGGCCGCCGAGGCCGAGCGGCTCCGCGCGGCGGACCTTCCCGACCGGGCCGAGGCGCTCGCCCTCTACCGGTCGGTGTTCTTCACCCAGAAGGACGAGCCCAAGGCCGACAGCAGCCTCGGGACCAAGGGCGTCCCGGCCGGCGCCAAGGCGGCGCTGCTCGCCGAGCGGGACCGGCTGGAGCCGCTGTTCGACCGCCTGCGCGCCGCCCGGGCCCACGCCCGCACGCAGGCGCTGTTCCAGATCGCCGCCGAGATCCACCGCCGCGTCGAGGCGCAGAAGGCCCGCCTCGGCGCCCTCGACTTCGACGACCTGATCCACAAGGCGCTCGACCTGCTCGGCCGCGTCGGCGCCGGCTGGGTCCTGTACAAGCTCGACCGCGGCATCGACCACGTCCTCGTCGACGAGGCGCAGGACACGAACCCGGAGCAGTGGGCGATCCTGCGGGCGATCATGCAGGAATTCGCCGCCGGCGAGGGCGCGCGGTCCGGCAGCCGCACGCGCTTCGCCGTGGGCGACCCGAAGCAGTCGATCTACGGCTTCCAGGGCGCGGAGCCGCGGGAATTCGCCCTGACCCGCGCGTCCTGGATCGCGGAATCGCGCTCGGCCGGCCTGACCTTCGAGGACGTGCCGCTCACCCTGTCGTTCCGCTCGACCGGCCTCGTCCTGCGCGCCGTCGACGCGGTCTTCGCCCTCGACGCCCACAACGAGGGCCTGTCCTTCGAGGACACGGTGCGCACGACCGTGCACGCCAGCGCCCGGCCGGGCGCGCCCGGCGCGGTCGAGCTGTGGCCGATCGCCGAGCCGGAGCCGGCCGCGGAGCCGGATGCCTGGACCGCCCCCGTCGACGCGCCGGAGACCAGCGCTCCCGCGATCGTCACCGCCCGCCGGGTGGCGCAGGCGGTGCGCGCCTGGACCACCGCGGGGGACGCCACCGGCCGGATCTGGCGCCCCGGGGACGTCCTGATCCTTGTCCGGAAGCGCGGGCCGGCCTTCGAGGAGGTGATCCGCGCCCTGAAGGGGATCGGCGTCCCGGTCGCCGGGCAGGACCGGCTCGAGGTCTCCGCCCACATCGCGGTGGCCGATCTGGTCGCCGCCGGCCGGGCGGGGCTCCTGCCGGCCGACGACCTGACCCTCGCCACCGCCCTCAAGACGCCGCTCGTCGGGCTCAGCGACGACGACCTCGTGCGGATCGCGGCCCGCCGCGACCTCGCCGAGACCCTGGAGGACGCCCTGCACCGCCACGCCGAAGCGGGCGACGCGGCCGCGCGGCGCGGGCTCGAGGCCCTGTCGGGCTGGATCGCCCTGGCGGGGCTCCACGGCCCGTTCGGCTTCTACGCCCGGCTCCTCGGGCCGCAGGGCGGCCGCGCCAAGCTGGTGGCCCGACTCGGCGGCGAGGCCGGGGACGCCATCGACGTGTTCCTCGCCGCCGCCGCCCAGGCCGAGACCGGCGAGGACGCCCCGTCGCTGGGCGGCTTCCTCGCCCGCTACGTCGGGGCCGAGGCCGGGCACACGGTCAAGCGCGACCTCGAATCGGGCCGCGACGAGGTCCGGGTGATGACGGTCCACGGCGCCAAGGGCCTGGAGGCGCCGGTCGTGGTGATCCTCGACGGGTGCGAGCCCCTCGGCCGCAACGATCCGCCCCTGCTGCCGCTCCCGGCGACGGAGATCGCCCTGCCGCCGGTCTGGTCGGGCGGCCGGACCCAGGACTGCGCCGCCACCGACGCGGCGCGGGCGACCCTGCTCGCCAAGGCCCGGCAGGAGCACAACCGCCTGCTCTACGTCGCCATGACCCGCGCGGCCGACCGGCTGATCGTGGCGCCCTTCCGCGGCCACGAGCGCGAGACCGAGGCGGCGTGGTGCCGGATGATCCATGCCGGCCTCGAGGCGGCGCTCGGCGCCGGCCGGACGCTGGAACTCCCCTACGGACCCGCGACTCTCTGGCAGGACGGCACCCCGCCGAGTGCCGCCGCCGTCGCCGGGGCGCCCGCGGCCAGGCCGGAACCCGAGTCGGAGCCGGACTGGCTGCGCGGGCCGGTCCCGCCGGAACCGGCCTCCGCGGTCCTGAACCCGTCCGGCGCCCTGCAGGCAGCGGACGGCGCCCGCGTGCCGCCGCCGCGCCTCGCCGACGCGCAGGCCCGGCGCCGGGGAATCCTGACCCACGCCCTGCTGCAGCACCTGCCCCGGGTCGAGCCCGACCGCCGGGAGACGGCCGGCCGCGCCTTCGTGCGGGCCCGGGCACCCGGGCTGCCGCGCGCGGCGGCGCCCGCGATCGTCCGGTCAGTCCTCCGGATCATCGACGCCCCGGACTTGGCGCCGCTCTTCGCCCAGGGCGCCCGCGCGGAGGTGGCGCTCTCGGGGCGGGTCCGGGCCGGCGGCACGGACAGGGTGGTTCAGGGGCGCGTCGACCGCCTCGCCGTGGCGGCGGACGCGGTGCATCTCGCCGACTTCAAGACCGGCCGCCCGCCCGAGCCCGGCGCGCCGCTGCCGACCGCGGAGACCGGCCAGATCGCCCTCTACGCGCGCCTGCTCGCGCAGATCTATCCGGGCCGGACGATCCGCCCGATCCTCGTCTGGACCTCGGGCCCGGTGATCCGCGCCCTCGACCCCGACGACGTCGCGGCGGCCCTGGACCGGATCGGCATCGAGGCGTGACGTGCCGCCCCCGGCCGATCGCCGGGGGCGGTCCGCATGCGCCAGCGCACATCGCGGCGCGCCGACCGGTCCACAGAGCGCTCCGTCCCGGGCGCCGCCGCCCGGCCCCGGGGATCGGACTTCTTGACCGCGCGCCGGGCCGTCGCCAATTCTGACCGGACCGCGCGGGCCTCTGCCCGTTCGACGCCGCCCGACGGGCGGCGGATTCCGAAAGGTGACGTTATGGCGACGGTGAAAGTAACCGACGCGAGCTTCGAGCAGGACGTTCTCAAGTCCGCCGAGCCCGTCGTGGTGGATTTCTGGGCGGAGTGGTGCGGCCCGTGCCGTCAGATCGGCCCGGCCCTCGAGGAGATCGCGACCGACCTGCAGGGCAAGGTGAAGATCGCCAAGGTCAACGTCGACGAGAACCCGCAGATCGCCGCCCAGTACGGCATCCGCTCGATCCCGACGCTGCTGCTCTTCAAGAACGGCGAGCGGGTGGACCAGAAGGTCGGCGCCGCCCCGAAGGGCGACCTGTCGCGCTGGATCGGCGCCCAGACCGCCTGAACCGCCTTCAGGGCCCAGAACGACGAAAAGAAAGCCCGGCCGCGAGGCCGGGCTTTCTCGGTTTCGAGCCCAAGATTTTTTTTGGAGGGATCCCGGAGCAAAGTCCGGGATCCCGCGTCCGGTCTCAGTACGAGCCGAACTTGTAGTTCAGGCCGGCGCGGACGACGGCGAAGGCGTTCTCGTTCCGGCTGGCGCCGGCGAGCGAGTACACCGGCACGAGGCCGCCCAGACCGGGGGCGACCGCGGCGCCGACCAGCGGCAGCTGGGCGCGGCCGTTGTTGTTGTCGAGGTTCACGTACAGACCTTCGACCTTCAGCGTCACGGCCGAGGAGCGGAAGAAGTTCAGGAACGAGTCGGTGGGCAGGGCGTACTCGACACCGCCGCCGACGGTCCAGCCGGTCTTGAAGTCGTTCCGGCGGCCGGCGAAGTTCTGCAGGCCGACGCGAGCGCCGTCATCCGTGCCGGTGGCGTAGGCGAAACCACCCGTGGCGTACACGAGGGTCCGGTCGAAGGCGTAACCGAGACGACCGCGGACGGTGCCGAAGAAGTCGATGGTGTTGAGCGTGCCGTTGACCGGGATGAAGCCCGGGTTGATCGCCGCGGCGTTCGTGGCGAAGCGGGCGCGACGGCCGAAGTCGAGGTACTGAGCGTCAGCCTCGAAGCCGATCACGGCGCCGGAGCCCGGGGTCAGCTGCCAGTTGTAGCCGATCTGGCCACCGCCCGAGAAACCCTCGCGGCTGTCGTTGCTGTAGGCCAGCGACGAGCCGTTCGGCAGCAGGGCCTGGTAGGGCACGAGGCCGCCCGGCACGAGAGCGACCGGGTTGCCGGGCGTCTGCACGAAGCCGCGGTTGGAGTTGCTGCTGGCGTCGAACGCGTAGCCGGCGTTGATACCGAAGTAGGCACCGGTCCAGGTGAACACCGGAACGGGGGTGAACACCGGCGGCGGCGCGGCGCGGCGCGGCAGATCGGCGGCCGAAGCGGCAGCCGTGAGCGCGGTGAACGCCGCGAGAGAGGTGAGAAGCTTCTTCATTACTGTGATCCCCAGCATAAGCCCGATCGAGGGGGAAATTATGCGATCGGGGCCCGCGAGGATGTAGCTTAGCTGCCACAGCGGGAGGAAAGCGTGGCCGTGGGCGGGTCTCCATCCGGGCGATTGCGGCGATTCGACGGATTTTCGAATGCAGAATCCGGATTTCAAAGGTCTCCGGCGTGCCGGCCACTTGATACAGTCGCCGCGCGCGGCGCGCACAGACTGGAGACGACTCAGACCGGCGGCGTGTCGTTGGCGGCGAGAACCATGCCGGCCAAGTAGAGCGACCCGCAGATCAGGATCCGCGGCGGCCGCTCGAAGGCGATGTCCCGCACCAGGGCGAGGGCCGCCTCGATGCTCGGCGCCGCGTAGGTCTTGAGGCCGACCTCCTCGCCGATCCGCGCGACCTCCTCGGCCGGGCGCGCCGCCATGGTCCCGGTGATCGGGACGGCCACGAGGGCCCGGGCCAGACCCACGAAGTTGCGCAGGAACCCGTCGGCGTCCTTCGTGCCGAGCAGGCCGACCACGAGGACGAGCGGCACGTCGCTCTTCTCGCCGAGATCCGCCATGGCGGCGGCGAGGATCCGGCCGCCGTCGATGTTGTGGCCGCCGTCGAGCCAGAGCTCGGTGCCGGGCGCGAGCTGGGCGGCCAGACGGCCGCGGCCGAGGCGCTGCAGCCGGCCCGGCCACTCGACCTCGGTCAGTCCCCGCTCCAGGGCCGCCGTCCCGATATCGCCGAAACCGGCGGCGCGCAGCGCGGTGATCGCTGTTCCGGCGTTGACCAGCTGGTGGCGCCCGGCGAGGCGCGGCCGCGGAAGGTCGAACAGGTCGGTCTCGTCCTGATAGACGAGACGGCCGCGCTCCTCGTGCACGGAGAAGTCCTGATTGCCTACCAGCACGGGCGCGGCACCGACGGCTTCCGCGCGCCGGCAGAGGACCGCGTCGGCCTCGGCGTAATCCTGGGCGGCGATCACCGCCGGGCAGCCGCGCTTGAAGATCCCGGCCTTCTCGGTCGCGACCGATTCGACCGTGTCGCCGAGATACTCGGCGTGGTCGCGGCCGATCGGCGTCACCACCGCGCAGGCCGGCCGGTCGATCACGTTGGTGGCGTCGAGCCGGCCACCGAGACCGACTTCGAGGAGCAGCACGTCGGCCGGGCTCTCCGAGAACAGCAGGAACGCCGCGGCCGTGGTGATCTCGAACATCGTGATCGGCTCGCCGGCATTGGCGCTCTCGCAGCGCGCGAACGCGTCGGCCAGACGGTCCTCGTCCACGAAATGCCCGCCGCCGATCCCGCCGATGCGGATCCGCTCGTGGAAGCGCACGAGGTGCGGGGAGGTGTAGACGTGGGCGGCCAGGCCCCCGGCCTCCAGGATCGACCGCATGAACGCGATCGTCGAGCCCTTGCCGTTGGTGCCGGCCACGTGGATCACGGGCGGCAGGCGGCGCTCGGGATGGTTGAGCCGCGCGAGCAGCCGCTCGATGCGGCCGAGCGACAGGTCGATCGTGCGGGGGTGGAGCGCCAGGAAGCGCGCCATCAGGGCGTCGGACGAGGCCATCGCCGGGCTCAGGCCGCCTCGGAGGCCGCGGCCGGCGCGCCGGCCTGGGACACGTTGGTCAGGAGGCTGCAGAGACGCGTGATCGTCTCCTTGAGCTGGTGCCGGTGGACCACCTGATCGACCATGCCGTGCTCGCGCAGGTACTCCGCCCGCTGGAAGCCGTCCGGCAGCTTCTCGCGGATCGTCTGCTCGATCACCCGCGGTCCCGCGAAGCAGATCAGGGCGCCCGGCTCGGCGAGGTGGACGTCGCCCAGCATGGCGTAGGACGCCGTGACGCCGCCCGTGGTCGGGTTCGTCAGCACCACGATGTAGGGGAGCCGCGCCGCGTTGAGCCGGCGCACCGCCACGGTGGTCCGCGGCATCTGCATCAGCGAGAGGATGCCCTCCTGCATGCGCGCGCCGCCGGAGGCCGCGAACAGCACGTAGGGCGTGCGCTTCTCCAGGGCCGTCTCGGCGCCGCGCACGAAGGCCTCGCCCGCCGCCATGCCCAGCGACCCGGCCATGAATCCGAATTCCTGCGCGGCCAGCGTCATGGGCAGGCCGCCGACCCGGCCGAAGCCGATCTTGAACGCGTCCTGCAGGCCGGTCTTGGCCCGGGCCTCCTTGAGCCGGTCGACGTAGCGCTTCTCGTCGCGGAACTTCAGCGGGTCGGGGGCGACCTCGGGCAGGGCCACGTCGATCCACGTGCCCTCGTCGAACATCATCTTGAGGCGCGCCTGGGCGCCCATCTTCAGGTGATGCTCGGAGCCGGGGATGACCCAGTGATTGGCCTCCACCTCCTTGTGGAACACCATCTGCCCCGTGTCCGGGCACTTGACCCACAGGTTCTCGGGCGTCTCGCGCTTGAACAAGGTCTTGATCCGGGGGCGCACCACCTCCGAGATCCAGTTCATCGGTTCGACCATCGACTCGCGTCCGTCCGCTTCAAGCCCGCGCAGATATCAGGTGCGGCGCGCTCCGCCGCCAGGGGTGCCCGGTCCGCCCGTCAGGCGGCCCGCCCGACGCCCGCCGACCGCACGCCCGCGGCGAGTTCGCGCA
The DNA here is from genome assembly GCF_028583545.1 of Methylobacterium sp. NMS14P. Taxonomy (NCBI): domain Bacteria; kingdom Pseudomonadati; phylum Pseudomonadota; class Alphaproteobacteria; order Hyphomicrobiales; family Methylobacteriaceae; genus Methylobacterium; species Methylobacterium sp. NMS14P. The sequence continues at coordinate 3,791,325 of NZ_CP087106.1, forward strand.
CCAGCTCCGTCACCGCCCCGACGCTGCCGGCCTGCGGCCGGCCCTCGCCGTCGAGGGAGCGCACCAGGGCGTCCACCAGCGCGGAGCCGACCACGACGCCGTCGGCGCCCTCGGCGATCGCCGCCGCGTGCGCGCCCGTCTTCACGCCGAAGCCCACGACGACGGGCAGGTCGGTGTGGCGCCGGATGCGGGCGACCGCCTCGGAGACCTTGCCGAAATCCGGCGTCGCCGTCCCGGTGATGCCGGTGATCGACACGTAGTAGACGAAGCCCGCCGTGTTCGCGAGGACGGCCGGCAGGCGACGCTCGTCGGTCGTCGGCGTGGCGAGCCGGATGAAGGCGAGGCCCTTGCCGAGGGCCGGCAGGCACAGCTCGGCATCCTCCTCGGGCGGGAGATCGACGACGATCAGCCCGTCGACGCCGGCCGCGACCGCGTCGTCGAGGAAGCGGTCGACACCGTAAGTGTGGATCGGGTTGTAGTAGCCCATCAGCACGACCGGCGTGGTGTCGTTGCCGGCGCGGAAGCGGCGCACGAGGTCGAGGGTGCCCGACACGGTCTGGCCCGCCTTGAGCGCCCGCAGGCCGGCGGCCTGGATCGCCGGGCCGTCCGCCATCGGGTCGGTGAACGGCAGGCCGAATTCCAGGATGTCGGCGCCTGCGCCCGGCAGGGCCTTCAGGACCTCCAGAGAGGTCTCGGGATCGGGATCGCCGGACATCACGTAGGTGACGAGGACGGACCGGTTCTCCGCGCGGGCGCGGGCGAAGGTGGCGTCGATGCGGCTCGGCATGGTCGGTCGATATTCGCTTCTGCAGGGCCGCCGACGGCCCGGGGTTGCACCCGCGCTACACCAAAGGCATCGGCCCGTGAAGCGGGCGGGCCTCCCGCGGCCGCGCGGCGGCCGCGGTGAGCGTCGCCCGCGGAGGCCCGGCCACCCGCGAGACGCGGCCATGCGCGCGGGCCGGTTGCCGGGGCGGCGGCGCCGGCCTAGCCCTCGCCCATGCCCGAGTCAGCCCTTCCGTCGCGCCCCCTGGCCGCGCTCCTGTTCGACATGGACGGGACGATCATCAGCTCGATCGCCTCCGCCGAGCGGATCTGGTCGCGCTGGGCCGAGGCGCACGGCCTCGACGTGGCGTCCTTCCTGCCGACGATCCACGGCGTGCAATCGGTCGAGACCATCCGGCGGCTGAACCTGCCGGGCGTCGATCCCGTGGCCGAAGCCGCCGCGATCACCGAGGCCGAGATGAGGGATGTCGACGACATCGTCGCGATCCCGGGCGCGCGGGTCTTCCTGGAGGCGCTGCCGCGCCACCGCTGGGCGATCGTCACCTCGGCGCCCCGGCGGCTGGCGGAGCGCCGCCTCGCGGCGGCCGGCATGCCGGTCCCCGACCTCCTCGTGGCCGCCGAGGACGTGGCGCGGGGCAAGCCCGCGCCGGACTGCTTCCTGCTCGCCGCCGAGCGGCTCGGCGTGGCGGCGGCGGACTGCCTCGTGTTCGAGGACGCCCCGGCCGGCATCCGGGCGGCCGAGGCCGCGGATGCGGCCGTCGTGGTCGTCACCGCGACCCATCACGAGACGGTGAGGACCGGTCATCCGACGATCGCCGACTACACCGGGCTGCGCGTCAGGGCCGAGCCGGAGGGGATCCGGGTGACACGGACCGCCTGAGCCTCTCCATCCCGGCCGCGGACCGCTGGCGGCCGGTCCCGCCCGGTCGTATCGCCCGCGTGCGGCGCGCGGATCGCGGTGAAGGGACAGGGCCATGGCAACGATCGATCGACGCCGCGTGCTCGGGGCGGTCGCGGCCGGCGCCGCCGCGGGCCTCGGCCCCGTCGCGGCCGCCGAGGCGCAACCGGTCATGCTGTTCCCGCTGCCGCAGGCCACCGTCCCGATCCTGGGCGAGGCGCAGGTCTTCCCGGTCCGCCGGATCTACTGCATCGGCCGCAACTACGCGGCCCACGCCCGCGAGATGGGCTCCGACCCGTCGCGCGAGCCGCCCTTCTTCTTCCAGAAGCCGGCGGACGCCGTGCAGGTCGTCGCGGGCGGCGTCGCCGACCATCCCTACCCGTCGCTGACCCAGAACTACCACCACGAGATCGAGCTCGTCGCCGTGCTGAAGTCGGGCGGGCGCGACATCCCGGCCGCGCGGGCGCTCGACCACGTCTACGGCTACGCCACCGGCCTCGACATGACCCGCCGGGACCTCCAGCGCGGCATGGGCAACCAGAAGAAGCCCTGGGAGATCGGCAAGAGCTTCGACCAGTCCGCGCCGATCACGCCGATCCTGCCCGTTACCCGGGCCGGGCATCCGGCGCGCGGGCGCATCCGGCTCGCCGTGAACGGCACCGTGCGGCAGGACGCCGACCTCTCCGAGATGATCTGGTCGGTGGCCGAGCAGATCGCCGAGCTGTCGCGGGCCTTCGAGCTCAGGGCCGGCGACATCGTCTTCTCCGGGACGCCCGAGAATGTCGGGCCGGTCGTGCGCGGGGACGTGCTCGCGGGCTCGATCGAGGGCCTGCCGGACCTGTCGATCCGCATCGTCTGACCCCGCCGCGCGGGGATCCGGTCGCGGCGGGGCATTGACTTTCCCTGCCGGTGTCGCGGCTTTATCCCGTACGGATCCGCGGGGGCAGGAGCAGCGCGCGTATGACCAAGCCCGACGGCGTGCCGCCGCACCTCTTCGAGACCGCCGAGGGACGCCGTCTCGTGGAGGCGCGCTCCGATCCGGCGTGGCGCCGCTGGGGGCCGTATCTCAGCGACCGGCAATGGGGCACGGTGCGGGAGGATTACAGCCCGAAGGGCGACGCCTGGGACTACCTGCCCCACGACCATGCCCGGTCCCGCGCCTACCGATGGGGCGAGGACGGGATCGGCGGCTTCGGCGACCGCCACCTGAACTGGTGCCTGTCCCTGGCGCTGTGGAACGGGCGCGACCCGATCCTGAAGGAGCGGCTGTTCGGCCTGACCAACCAGGAAGGCAACCACGGCGAGGACGTCAAGGAGCTCTACTACTACCTCGACGGGATCCCGACCCACGCCTTCATGCGGATGCTGTACAAGTACCCGCAGGGGGCCTTCCCCTACGGGCGCCTGGTCGAGGAGAACGCGCGGCGCGGCCTCGACGACCCGGAATTCGAGCTCCTCGACACCGGCCTGTTCGAGGAGGGCCGCTACTTCGACGTCGAGATCGCCTACGCCAAGGCCGCGCCCGACGACATCTTGATGCGGGTCACCGCCACCAATCGCGGCCCGGACGCGGCGGACCTGACGCTGCTGCCGCAGCTCTGGGCCCGCAACACGTGGTCGTGGAAGCAGGGCACGCCGAGGCCGGAACTCATGGCCGGGTCGGAGGGCTCGGTCTGGGCGCGCCACCCCGAGATGCCGACCTTCCGGTTCTTCGCCGACGGCGCGGGCGACCTGCTGTTCACCGAGAACGAGACGAACACGCACCGGCTGTTCGGCAGCGGCCCCGCCGAGGGCTTCTACAAGGACGGCATCGACCGGTGCGTCGTGGGCGGCGACCGGGACGCCGTCAACGCCCTGTCGGGCACCAAGTGCGCCGCCCGCTACGACCTGCATCTCGGCCCCGGCGAGACGCGGAGCGTGCGCCTGCGCCTGCGCGCCGAGACCGCGCCGGGCGCGCCCTTCGCGGATTTCGACGCGGTCTTCGCCGCCCGCGAGGCGGAGGCCGACGACTTCTACGGGGCGCTCCAGGCGCCGATCGTCGACCCCGAGATGCGGCTCGTGCAGCGGCAGGCGCTCGCCGGCATGCTCTGGTCGAAGCAGCTCTACCATTACGACGTGCGCGAGTGGCTCGCCGGCGACCCGGCGCAGCCCGCGCCGGCGCCGGAGCGGCGACACGGCCGCAACGCCGACTGGGCGCATCTGCGCGCCAACGACATCATCTCGATGCCGGATGCCTGGGAATATCCCTGGTTCGCCTCCTGGGATCTCGCTCTCCAGGCGATCGTGTTCGGGCTCATCGACCCGGACTTCGCCAAGAACCAGCTCCTGCTCCTGGTCGACGAGGCCTACACCCACCCGAACGCCGCGCTGCCGGCCTACGAGTGGGGCTTCGGGGACGCCAACCCGCCGGTCCACGCGCTGGCCGCCTGGCGGGTGTTCGAGCTGGACCGGGCGCTCACCGGCAGGCCGGACCACGCCTTCCTCAAGCGGATCTTCAACAAGCTCACCCTGAACTTCACGTGGTGGGTGAACCGGAAGGATTCCGACGACCGCAACCTGTTCCAGGGCGGCTTCCTCGGCCTCGACAACATCGGCATCTTCGACCGGTCGAAGCCGGTGGGCGACGGCGCCACGCTGACCCAGTCCGACGCGACCGCCTGGATGGCGACCTACGCGTTGAACCTGATGCGGATCGCCATCGAGCTGGCCCTCGACGACCCGACCTTCGAGGACATGGCGGAGAAGTTCTTCGAGCACTTCCTCCTCATCGCCGGCGCAACCGGCGCGGGCGTGTGGGACGAGCCGGACGGCTTCTTCTACGACGTGATCGAGACCCGCGACGGGCAGCGCCTCCCGATCCGCGCCCGGACCATGGTCGGCCTGATCCCGATCTTCGCGGTGGCGGTGATCAACGAGTGCGACCTCGCGCGGCTGCCGTCCCTGCGCAACCGGATGGTGTTCTTCCTGAAGAACCGCCCGGACCTCGCGACCCTGGTCTCGCGCTGGAACGAGCCCGGCGCGGGCCAGACGGCGCTGCTGTCGCTGCTGCGCGGGCACCGTCTGAAGGCGCTGCTCCACCGCGCCCTGGACCCGAACGAGTTCCTCTCGGATTACGGGCTGCGCGCCGTGTCCCGCGTCTACGCGGACGAGCCGTTCCGCTTCGCCTGGGACGGGCGGGACCTGGGGCTCGCCTACGAGCCGGCCGAGTCGCGCTCGCGCCTGTTCGGCGGCAACTCGAACTGGCGAGGACCGGTCTGGATGCCGGTGAACTACCTGCTCATCGCCGGGCTGAACCGCTTCCACGACTATTACGGCCCGGATTTCCGGGTCGAGGCGCCGACCGGATCGGGCCGGACCTACGCGCTCCGGGAGATCGCCGCCCACCTGTCACGGCGCCTGATCAGCCTCTCGACCCGGCGCCCGGACGGGCGCAGGCCGGTCTACGGCGACAGCCGGATCGAGCAGGAGGATGCGCATTTCCGCGACCTCGTCCTGTTCTACGAGTACTATCACGGGGACAGCGGCCGCGGGGTCGGCGCGTCGCACCAGACCGGGTGGTCCGGGCTCGTGGCCCTGCTGATCCAGGAAGTGGCGACCGCCGCCGCCGAGACGCAGCCCACCGGCTGGCCGTGACAGTCGGTCGCCGGCCCGGCGCGCCGGCGACCGGAGCCCCGTTACTCCGCGGCCTGCTGCATCCGCAGGCGCTGACCCTGGCCGATCTGGCGCGAGATCGTCGAGCGGCGGGCGCTGTAGACAGCCGAGACGAGCGGGTAATCGACGGGCAGGCCCCACTTGGCCTTGTAGGCCTCGGGCGTGAGGCCGCGCATCGTCAGGTGCCGCCGCAGGGCCTTGTAGGGCTTGCCGTCCTCGAAGCTGATGAGCGTGTCGGGCCGGATCGAGGCCCGGATCTGCGCCTCGGTCGGCCGCCGGACCTGCGGCTCCGCCGGCTGGTCCAGGGCGGTGATCGAGCGGTGTACCTCGGAGAGCAGGTCGGGCAACGTTCCCGCCGGGACACTGTTGCGCGTGACGTAGGCGCTCAGGATCTTTGCGGCGAGTTCGACGCTCGGCGATGTCATCTGCATGGTCGTCACCTCGATTCTACGTGTTTCGGATGTGGCGCTCGTCGGTTTCCGTCGGGCTCTTCGCCGCCGACGGCCGGTGCATGTCCCTGAGACGTTCTCGGCTCCGGCCGGAGGCGGCGGATGGGCTCATTATGCGCCCGTCCGCCGTCGCTACAACCGAGCCGCGCATTTATCGCGCCGATATTTCTACTTAGGATTGAGATTTAGGGTCAACGACGAATCAACGGTCGCGTCGTTGTTCGGGCTCAAGTGCGGTATTGAGGACTCACCTGCCCGTCCGGGCGCGATGGAGAACGCGAACACATGGAGGCCCTGGTCGTCGGAGCCGGCGTCGTCGGGCTCGCCATCGGGCGAGCGCTCGCGCTGCGCGGGCACGCCGTCATCGTGGCGGAAGCCGAGGACGCCTTCGGCACGGGCGTCTCGTCCCGCAGCTCGGAGGTGATCCACGCCGGCATGTACTACCCGGGCGGGTCCGAGCGCGCGCACCACTGCGTCGACGGCGCCCGGCGGTTATACAACTTTTGCGCGAGTCACGGCGTCCCGCATCGCGCGTGCGGCAAGCTGATCGTCGCCTCCGACGACGCGGAGGCCGAGAAGATCGCGGCGATCCGCCGTCAGGGCGAGGCCAACGGCGTCCCGGGCCTCGAGCTCCTCGACGGGAGCGCGGCCCGGCGGCTGGAGCCGAATCTCGCCTGCACGGTCGCGCTGCACTCGCCGCGCACCGGCGTCGTGGACAGCCACGCGCTGATGCTCGCCCTGCTCGGGGCGATCGAGGATCACGGCGGCGCGCTCGCCCTGCGCACCCCGGTCGAGGACCTGACGCGGCGGGACGGGCAGTGGCAGGCCGCGTTCGGCGGCGCCGAGCCCGGCACGATGGCCTTCGACGCGGTGGTCAACGCCGCGAGCTTCGGCGCGCCGGCCCTGGCCGCCCGCACGGAGGGCTACCCGGCCGAGCGCGTGCCGACGCTGCGCCTCGCCCGCGGCAACTACTTCGGCTGCACCGGCAAGCCGGCCTTCTCGCGGCTGATCTACCCGGCGCCGCGCATCGACGGCGGCCTCGGCATCCACCTGACCCTCGACCTCGCCGGCCGCACGCGCTTCGGGCCCGACGTGGAGTGGGTCGACGGATTCGACTACCGGGTCGATCCCGGGCGCGCCGAGGCCTTCTACGGCGCGATCCGCCGCTACTGGCCCGGCCTGCCCGACGGGGCGCTCTATCCGGACTACGCGGGCCTGCGGCCGAAGCTGACGGGGCCGAGCGAGGCGGCGGCCGATTTCCGGATCGACGGACCGGCCGAGCACGGCCTGCCGGGGATCGTGCACCTGTTCGGCATCGAGAGCCCGGGCCTGACGTCGAGCCTGTCGCTCGCCGAGGCGGTGGCCGACCGGCTGGACGCCTGAGGCCTCAGAACAGCAGGTGCAGCGCCAGGGGCGCGAGGATCGCCGTCAGGAAGGCGTTGAGCCCCATGGCGATCCCCGCGAAGGTGCCGGCCACCTCGCTGACCTGGAAGGCGCGGGCCGTCCCGATGCCGTGGGCCGCCAGCCCGGCCGCGAAGCCGCGGGCGCGCATGTCGCTGATCCGCAGGAGGTTCATCATCGGCGTCACGAGGATCGCCCCGATGATGCCGGTGAGGATCACCAGGATGGCCGTGAGCGTCGGGTCGCCGCCGAGCGCCTCCGCGATGCCCATCGCCACGCCCGAGGTCACGGATTTCGGCGCCAGCGAGACGAGGATCGGCTGCGGGATGTCGAGGAGCCGCGCGAGGCCGATCACCACCGCGAGGGTGGTGGCCGACCCGGCGGCGAGGGCCGCCAGCATCGGCGCGAGAGCGCGCAGGACGGTCGCCCGCCGCTCGTAGAGCGGCATCGCCAGCACCACGGTGGCGGGCCCGAGCAGGAAGTGGACGAACTGCGCGCCCTCGAAATAAGCCCCGTAGGGCGTGCCGGTGACGGCCAGGACCGCACCGACCAGGACGACCGTGATGAGGACGGGGTTGGCGATGGGGTGCCGGCCGGTCGCGGCGGCGACCCGGTCCGCCAGGACGTAGGCGGTCAGCGTCACCGTGAGCCACAGGAGCGGCGTCTTGGCGAGGTAGACCCAGAGCGAGAAGTCGCCGCCCACGCGTCAGGGCTCCCGGTCGGTCCCGCGCCGTTCGACCAGGGCGGCGACGGCGCGGAAGACCAGGACGGTGACCAGCAGCGACAGGGCGGTCGAGACGACCAGAACCAGGGCCAGTTTGGCGCCCTGCGCCCGCAGCAGGTCGAGGCGGCCGACGACACCGACGCCCGCGGGAACGAACAGGAGCGACAGGTTCATCAGCAGCCCGCGCGCGGTCGTCTCGAGCGTGCCGTCGGTGAGCGGCTTCGGCAGCACGCGCGGCAGGCCGAGGCGGGCGTTGTCGCGCAGCAGCAGGAACGCGAACATCAGGCCCATGCCGATCACCGGGCCGGGGATCGGAACGCCCGCGCCGCGCGCGAGGGCTTCGCCCAGCAGCTGCGCGAGCAGGATCAGGGCCAGGCTGGCGATCATCGCGGGCGGCCGGGGCTAGGCGGCCGCGACGCCCTGCTGTCCGCTGCGCCGGGCCGCCGCGATGGCGGCCTCGTCGAAGCCGAGCAGGCGGCCGAGGCGCTCGACCAGGGCCTCCTCGAACTCGTCGACGCGGCCGTCCGCCGCCGCGACCGACCACGCCATGGTCAGCAGCTCCTCGCGCTCGGACCGGTCGGCCTCGTGCGGGATCATCTCCACGAGGCTCGCCACGTCGCGCACCTCCGAATCCATGGCGGCGGCGCGCTCGATCAATGCCCGCGCCGCGTCCGGACCGTCGGCGTAGTGGCCCTGCACGAGGCGCGAGAGGCGCTCGCTCTCGGCCGGCGCCAGGATGCCGTCGACGCGGGCGACGTGGACGAGGAGCGCAGTGGCCGCAAGATGCGTCTCGTCCACGGCCTCCTGCGTGCCGACGCCGAGAGCCTCGGCCGCGTAGGCGCGCAGGCGTGCGATCAGGGACATGACGGCTCCGGGGGATCGTGCACCGCAACAGTTCGGGCCCCGGCGGCGCGCCGTCAAGGACGCCGCCGCACGTCGCGCCGGACCGTGGCCCGGTTGCATCGCCGGCGCGGCGCTCACGTACGGGCTGCGGCCTCCGACCCCGTCACCAGCGGCGCGAGGATCGCCTCGGCCGCCCGCACGGTCGCGGGCCCGGCCTCGGCGGGAGTGCCGGCCCGGAAGGGCGGCGCCGGGGCGTACTCGGCGACGAGCTGCGCGGTGCGGGCGTAGGCGTCCCCGCGCAGCCGCGCGGCGAGCGCCAGCCCGAGATCGAGCCCGGCCGAGACCCCGGCCGCGGTGACGCGGTTGCGGTCGAAGACGACCCGCTCCGCCACCGGCCGGGCGCCGAGAAGCGGCAGCACCGCGTCGCGCACGCTCCAGTGCGAGGTCGCGCGGTAGCCGCGCAGCAGGCCCGCCGCGCCGAGGATCAGCGATCCTGTGCAGACGCCGGCGATCCAGCCGGCCCGGGCGGCGCGGTCGCGCAGGAAGGCGAGGAGCGCCGCGTTTCCCATCTGGGCGGGCGTGCCGTCGCCCCCGGGAACGAACAGGACGTCGAGATCGGCCGGGCAGGTCGTGAAGCCGTGGGTCGCCACCAGGGCGAGGCCAGTGTCGCTCGTCACCGGCCCGGCCTCCGCGCCGACGAGGTGGAGGGTGCCGGGCGCGAGGCCGGCGAGGAAGGTCTGCGGCCCCACGAGATCGAGCGCGGTCAGACCCGGATAGACCAGCATGGCGATCCGGACGGGGCGGTCAGGCGGGATCGGCGCCGGCTCGCCGGTGGCGGCGGCCAGGACCGGACGGAGCGGCGCGGCCAGGGCTGCCGCGAGCGCGGCGGCGACGAGATCGCGGCGGCAGGTCTCCGGCGCCGATCCGGCCGCGGGCGCGGTCACGGCGCCGGGTGGGTCACAGGGCCCAGGCCGCGTCGCGGTAGGCGCTGTCCCAGAACTGCCACTCGAGCCGGGTGGCCTGCGTGAAGGCGCGGTGCATGCACGCGCGCTCGGTCTCCGACGCGTCACGCGCCGCCCGGTCTGTGGCGTCGATCATGGCGGCGACCGCCGCGGCGAAATCGTCGCCCGCGTAGGTGTCGATCCAGGCGCGGTACGGGTTGTCGGGCGCCGCGCGGGCGAAGATGTCGTCGCCGACCGCCTTGTAGATCCAGAAGCAGGGCAGCAGGGCCGCGCAGAGCACCGGGTAGGGCTCGGCGTAGGCGGTGGCCATGAGATAGCAGACGTAGTGGTCGCTGGCCGGCGTCAGGGGCGTGGCCGCGAAGGTCTCCGGCCCGATGCCGTAGTCGCGGAAGAAGCCGCCGTGGAGGGCGCGCTCGACGACGATCGCCTCCTGCGCGGCGCGAGAGAACTGCACGATCGTGTCCGGATCCGGCGCCTTCGCGGCGGCGAGGCTCAGCGCCCGGCCGAAGCCGATGAGGTAGTGCGCGTCCTGCACGATGTAGTGCCGGAACCGGTCCTGCGGCAGCGTGCCGGCGGCGAGCTCGGCGTTGAACGGCATCGACCGGATGGTCTCGTAGGCGGCGGCGTTGCGCGCCCAGGCCTCGTAGGAAAAGACGCCGGGGGCGCCCACCAGTCCGGAGGACGCCACGGCCTAGCCCTGCCGCTGCGCGTGGGTGACGGCGACGTGGATCAGCTCGGCGAGGGTGCGCACGCCGAGCTTCTGGCGCATCTGCGAGCAGGCGTTGGTCACGGTCTTGTAGCTCACCGACAGGTCGGCCGCGATGGCCCCGTAGGAGCGGCCCTGCGCGAGGCGCGCCAGGATCTGCTGCTCGCGGGGGGTCAGCTGCGATTCCGGCGCGCGGCGGGCGTCGGCGCGCAGCATCGCCACCTCGGTGGCGAGCCGCCGGTCGAGGTAGACGTCGCCGACGCGGACCTTGGCAAAGGCCTCGAACAGTTCGGCCGAGGCGTGGTCCTTGAGGACGTAGCCCAGGGCCCCCGCCTCGAGGGCGCGGGCGACGATCACCGGGTCGTTGTGCATGCTGAAGACCAGGATGCGCGTCTCGGGCGCGACCGCCCGGATCCGCCGGATCAGGCCGAGCCCGGCCATGCCGCTGCCCTGGAAGGTCAGGTCGCAGATCACGACCGGCGGGCGGAGCCGGTGGAAGATCCGGTAGCCACCGACGACGGTCGTCGCCTCCGCGATCGTCTCGACGCCGGAATCCTCCAGCACGCGTCGACAGCCCTGCAGGACGATGGGGTGATCATCGATGACGAGAACCGGCAGGCGCGTGGCGGCGGCGTCGATCTGGGAGGCGATGGCGTTCATGCGCTCGGCGCGGCGTTGTTCTCGTCGCCCCGGTCAGGCGGAACGGGGATCGTGATCCGGACGATCGCCCCGGGGCCGGCATTGTCAAGGGCGAAGGTGCCGTCCAGGGCCTCAACGCGCTCGCGCATCCCCGACAGACCGAGGCCGGTGCCGTGTTCCGGCGGGATACCGGTGCCGTTGTCGCGGATGGTGAGGTCGATCCGGCCGCCGGTCTCGGCCGCCACGGCGTCCACCCGGGTCGCGGCGCCGTGCCGCACGGCGTTCGTGGCGCTCTCCTGCACGCAGCGGAACACCGTGAGGTCCACGAGGTCGCCGTAGCCCCGGGCCAGCCCGTCGAACCGGCCCGCGAAGGTGATGCCGGGATGGCGCTGCCCGAAGCCGCGCAGGAGGAGGTCGAGACAGGTCGCCAGCGGCGCCTGCCCGAGGCCGTGCGGCCGCAGGCGGTTCAGGAGTTCCCGGTTGACGGTCTGGACCTGCCCGACGATGGCGCTGATCTCGGCCGCCCGGGCGGCGAGCTTCTCGCGGCTCGGCTCGGCCGCGCCGGAGGCGATGCGGCCGATCGAGGCGGCGTTGGCCTCCAGGGCGAACAGGCACGGGCCGAACTCGTCGTGCAGTTCCAGGGCCGTCCGGCGGCGCTCGTCGTCCTGCGCGGTCAGGAGCTGGCGGTTGAGGCGGCCGTTGGCGGCCCGGACCTCGCCCAGGGCCTCGGCGACCTTGTTGAACCGTTCGGCGATCACCGCCAGTTCCCGGGCGCCGGGCGGCTCCAGGCGGGCGGTGTAGTCGTGATGCTCCAGCTGGGTCAGGCCGGCGCCCAGCCGCCGCAGCGGCGCGAGGATCCGGCCCAGCGCGATGTAGAGGGCGATCAGCATCGCGGCGTTGATCGCCAGGGTGGTCAGCGACAGCGCCCTGGCGTAGCCCCAGATCTCGTCGATCTCGTCCATCGGCTGCGTGGTGATCTGCGCCGTGCCGAGCCGCTGCCCGTTGACGACGATCGGCAGGGCGTGGCGCTCGATCGGCGGCATGATCAGGTCGGCGAACCAGTGCGGCGCCTCGCGGTCGGCGCGCGGCGGCGGCAGCGGCCGGCCGACCTGGTCGCCGTCCGCGTCGAGCACCGCGACCCGGACGTGCCGCAGGACCTTGAAGCGCAGGTCGAGGGTCTGGAGCAGCGTGTCGGGCGCGGCCGTGTCGGACAGGCGGATCGTGTCGGCCACCAGCGACTCGACGGTGGCGAGCGACGCGCGGGTCTCGACGCGCACCGCCGACCGGGCGTTCAACACGATGACCGCGCAGGAGATCACGGCCGCGAAGGCGTCGATGAGCAGGACCACCGCGACGAGCCGCGCGCGGGTGGACCACGCCGACCAGGGCCACCGGCGGAGCCGGGGACTGTCCGGCGCGGCGGCCGTCTCGGAACGCGGGGGCAGGTTCGGGCGGGTATCCACCCGGTGACGCATAGCGACCGCGCTGGCGAAGTCCATGGCGCCCGCCGCGGGCGGCACGCGGGCCGTCGAGCCGGACACGCTCGGGCCGCCCCGCCCGCACCGGCGCGGACGGCCCGAACACCGAATCTTAAGCGGCACGGCGTAATCTTGTGGATAGCCGCACCAGGACTGGCTGGGCGGGCAATTCGGACCGACATCATTGCGCCGTATTGCAGCTCCTCTATCGCCACCAGAGTCGAACCACCTTCGAATCCTCGGAGTGTGGCGGCCGGTGAAGGGGAGCCCGGTCGCGCGCGGCGTGTATCGTGTCAGAGACCCCGGCCTATGATCGATCTCAACCTCGACCCGTCCGAGACCCGGCCTGACCGGATTCCGTCGGCCAAGACCGGGCCGTCGCTGAACCTCAAGGTCGTGCTGTTCAGCGTGGCCGGCGCGAGCGCGCTGGTCGGCTTCGGCGTCGCCGCCTCGACGGTGATGGCCGGCCTCGCGGCGCCGACCCCCGTCAAGATCGTCGCGTCCCGGCAGGCCGCGGACTGGCCGGAGCTGAAGGACGGGCTGCCCGCCATCAAGGGCTCCGTCCAGGCGGCAGCGGCCCCGGCGAAGCCCGCCACGCCGGAGACGCCGGCGCTCAGGATGGTGTCGCTGCCGGAAGCCTTCGCGGCGATCACGCCCGCTCCGACGGCGCCCGCGCCCGCCGCCCCGCGGCCGGCGGCGCCGCAGCCCGCGAAGGTCGCGGCGGCCCCCGTCGCGCCGACGCAGCGCATCCCGGTTCCGACCCCCGTCACGCCGGTCGCGGCCGCGCGGGAAGTCGCGCCGCTGGCGCCGGTCCGCACAGCCGCGCTTCAGACGCCCCGGGCCTCCGAGACGGTCCGGGCCCGCGAGATCGTCGAGCCGGCCGCGCCGAAGCCGGTGGCGGAGAGCACGGAGCGTTTGGAGAAGGTCGAACGCCCCGAGAAGAAGGAGCGGGCCGAGAAGACGGAGCGCTCCGGGAAATCCGAGAAGACTCAGCGCGCCGAGAAGACCGAGCGCTCCGAGAAGCCCGCGCCCAAGGCGGCGGCCCGCCAGGCAACCGCGCCGACGCGCACCGCCGACAAGGCGAAGGGTGCCGCCACCGCGACCGTCGCCCAGGCGGAGCCCGCCGAGGCGGAGGACACCGAGGTGCTCGGAATCAAGCTCCCGTCGCTGGCCCCGGCCGGGCGGAAGCTGAAGGAGAGCGTCGACGCGCTCGGCGACGCCGTCAAGAACGTCTTCTGATCCGCCGCGCCGGCCCCGGAACCGGGGCCGAACGGCTATCGCGGTCCGCCGCTCAGGCCCGGCCCGTCTGGCGCCCGGCCTTGTCGCCCTTCGGCCCGGTGCGCTCGACCTTGCGCTGGTGCTTTCCGGCGCGCGGGCTCGCGAACCCCTTCGGCCCGGCGGGCGGCCCCCTGCGCTCGGCCGGCGCCCCCTCGCCCGCGAGCGCCTCGACCTGGATCTCCGGTGACCCGTTGCGGGCGAAGGATTCGGCGAAGCGCGCCGCCGCGTTGCCCCGCACCTCGAACTTGGTCTCGCGGTCGAAGATCCGGATGGCGCCGATCTCCTGGCGCCCGATGCCGCCCCGGCGGGTCAGCATCGGCAGCAGCCGGCGCGGGTCGGCGTTGTCGCGGCGGCCGAGGTTGAGCCGGAACCAGACCGCCGGTCCCATGGCGGCGATCCGCTCCGGGTCCATCGGGTCGTAGGGCGGCCGCTCGCCGCGGGGCGCGCGGCCCTCGCCCGGATCGCTGACCTCCTCGGGGGCCGGCAGGCGGGTGCGGTACACGCGGGCCAGGAGCGCGGCGAGCTCCTCCGGGCTCTTGCCGGCCAGCAGCGTCTCGGCGAGTGCGACGTCCTCCTCGGCCGGCGGCTCGGCGAAGAGCGGGTCGGAGAGCATGCGCTCGCCGTCGAGCCGACGGATCTCGTCGGCCGAGGGCGGCCCCGACCATTCGGGGCTCACCTTGGCGATGGCGAACATCTGCTCGGCCCGGCGCCGCCGGGAATTGGGGATCAGCAGCACCGAGGTGCCCTTGCGGCCGGCGCGGCCGGTGCGGCCGCTGCGATGCTGGAGCACCTCGGCGTCGTGCGGGAGATCCGCGTGGATGACGAGGCTCAGGGACGGCAGGTCGATGCCGCGGGCGGCCACGTCGGTGGCGACGCAGACGCGGGCGCGGCCGTCGCGCAGGGCCTGGAGCGCGGCGTTGCGCTCGCCCTGCCCCAGCTCGCCCGAGAGTGCCACGACGGAGAAGCCGCGCTCGGTCAGGCTGGCCTGGAGGTGCCGGACGGCGTTGCGGGTGTTGCAGAAGACGATCGCGGTGGCGGCGTCGGCCTCGCGCAGCAGGTTGAGCACCACGTGCTCGGTCTCCCGCGGCATGATCCGCACCGCCCGGTAGGCGATGTCGGCGTGGCCCTTGGTCTCGCTCTTGATCGCGAGCCGGAGGGCCCCGCGCTGGTAGCGCTCGGCCAGAGTCTCGATCGCCTTCGGCAGCGTGGCGGAGAACAGGTAGGTGGCCCGCTCCGGCGGCGTCGCCGAGAGGATGAACTCGATATCCTCGCGGAAGCCGAGATCGAGCATCTCGTCGGCCTCGTCGAGAATCACCGCCCGCAGCGCCGTGGGGTCGAGGTTGCGGCGCTCGAGGTGGTCGCGCAGGCGGCCCGGCGTACCGACCACGATGTGGGTGCCGTCGGCCAGCATCCGGCTTTCCCGGCGGGGATCCATGCCGCCGACGCAGGCCGCGACCCGGCCGCCAGCGGGGCCGTAGAGCCAGGACAGCTCGCGCTGGACCTGCAGGGCGAGTTCCCGGGTCGGTGCGATCACCAGGGCGAGGGGCGCCGCCGGAGGCGGCAGATGGTCGGCGTCCCCGATCAGCATGCTGGCCATGGCGAGGCCGTAGGCCACGGTCTTGCCGGACCCGGTCTGGGCCGAGACGAGGAGGTCGCGGGAGCCGGCGGCGGCTTCCAGCACGGCGGCCTGGACCGGGGTCGGCTCGGCGTAGCCGCGGTCGCTCAGGGCCCGCGCGAGGGGGGCGGGCAGGGTCGGGAAAGGCAAGCTTCGGAAACTCTCAACGGCCGTGCCGCGCCCGGCAGCGCGCCATCGCGCGGCGGGGGAATCAGGCGCCGGACTTTATTCGGGTATCGGCAAGGTAACGCCAAGCGCGGCGACTGACCACTCCCGTTGCAGCATGGGGCGGTTGCGCGCTCGATCCGCGACGCGGCGGGTGCCGCTCGCGACGACCTCCCGTCCGACGATCGGCCGCCCACCCGGCCGTCGCGCGGACGAGAGGCCGACACCGGTGCGGCGACCTGCTAAGGCACGGTCGAGTCTCGCACATCGCGCCCTCGACGCGGTCCGGCCGGAGTAGACGTTCATCATGATGGCAGCCCTGCGGGTGGCGGTAGCCTGGGCGACGGTTCTCGCCTTCGCGTGGTTCGGCAAGGCCTGGCTCGGAGACCTGTCGCAACCTCTGCTCGCGGGGGGCCTGTTCGCGTGGCTGCTCGGCGTGATCGTCTGGGCGGCCTTCGGCGTGGTGCACGAGGCCGAGGAGTTGGCGCACCGCCTCGGTGAACCCCTGGGCACCCTGGTCCTGACCCTGGCGATCGTCATCATCGAGGTGGCGCTGATCTCCGCCGTGATGCTGTCGGCCAAGGACGCGCCGACCCTCGGCCGCGACACGATGTTCGCGGTGCTGATGATCGTGCTGAACGGCGTCGTCGGTCTGGGACTCCTCGTCGGCGGACTGCGCCACCACCAGCAGCGCTACAACCTCCAGGGCGCCTCGGCCTTCATGGCGGTGATCATCCCGCTCACCACCATCGCGCTGATCATCCCGAACTTCACCAGTTCCACCAGCGACGGGACCCTGACGACCCTGCAGGCGGTGACGTTCTCGGTGTTCACGCTGGCCCTCTACGGCGTGTTCCTGCTGATCCAGACCGGGCGCCACAGCGAGTTCTTCATCGACGCGGAAGTCTCCGAGGCAACGGAGCCGGCGCACGGCGCCGACGCGGTCTCGGGCGGCAGCATCGCCAAGCATGTCGGCCTGCTGCTCGCCAACGTCGTGCCGATCGTGATCCTGGCCAAGAGCCTCGCGGTGATCCTCGACCACGGGATCGCGGCGCTCGGCGCGCCGACGGCGCTGGGCGGCGTGCTGATCGCCGCCATCGTGTTCACGCCGGAGGGGATCTCGGCGCTCAAGGCGGTGGCCCGCAACGAGCTCCAGCGGGCGATCAACCTGTGCCTGGGGGCGGCCACATCGACGGTCGGCCTCACCGTGCCGGCGATCCTGACCATCGGGCTGCTCACCGGCCAGACCGTGGTGCTCGGCCTCAAGCCCACCGAGATGACCCTGCTCGCCGTGACGCTGATCCTCAGCGCGCAGACCTTCTCGGGCTCGCGCACCACCGTGCTGGAGGGCGCGGTGCACCTCGTGCTGTTCTTCGTCTATCTGGTGCTGATCTTCAGCCCCTGATCCGGCTTCCGGCTGAACGCTTCGGTCGATGCAACCCGCTCCGTCATCGCGAGGGCAGCGAAGCGACCCAGGGTGGCGCGACGTTGGAGAACGTGGCGCACTGCTGGATTGCTTCGCTCTGCTCGCAAAGACGACAGAGCTGAGATCCTCGACCGGAAAGCGCCAGGCCTCGTTCAGGCGCCGAAGCGCTCGGTGCGGATCAGGCCCGGCGCGACGCCCTGCGCCAGGATCAGGTCCGAGGCCGCGGCCACGAACCGGTTCGAGCCGCACAGGAACACCTTCCCGGGCGACCCGATCCGCGCGAGGGCGTCGGCGACGAGGGGCGCGTCGATCCGTTTGCCGCCGGGCTCGCGCGTCGTCGCGAGATGGAGGGAGAAGTTGGGATCCGCCTCGGCGAGCCGCTCCAGCTCGGCGACCGCGATCGCCTCGGCGCGGGTGCGGGCCGAGTAGATCAGCGCCGCCGGGATCTCGCGCCAGTTCTGGGCCCGCCGCCGCAGCATCGCCAGGAGCGGCACCACGCCGGACCCGCCGCCGCCCAGGAGCAGCGGCCCGCCGTCGGACCCGTCCCACGAGAACGAACCGCCGATCGGCCCGCGCAGCTCGACCCGGTCGCCGATCTCGGCGCAGTGCGAGAACCAGCCCGAGACCTCGCCGTCCGGCAGGGCCTCGATCATCAGCTCCAGAGTGCCGCTGCCGTCCTGCGCCGAGGCGACGGAGTAGCTGCGCTGTGCCTGGTAGCCGTCCTCGGCGGTGAGCCGGACGTCGACGTGCTGCCCCGCCCGGTAGGACTCGGCGAGGCCGCAGCGCAGCCGGACGCTCTTCACGTGCGGCGTGACCGGCGCGATCGCGGTGATCTCCGCCTCGTGCCAGCGGAAAACGATGGGCTCGATCGCCGGGTCAGTCACCGATGTAGCGCTGCTCACGCCAGGGATCTCCGTACATGTGGTAGCCCCGCAGCTCCCAGAAGCCGGCCGTGTCGGTCTGGGTGAACCGGAGACCCTTCACCCATTTGGCGCTCTTCCAGAAGTAGAGATGCGGCACGAAGAGCCGCGCCGGGCCGCCGTGATCCGGATGGATCGGCTGGCCCTCGTAGCGCGTCGCTACCAGGGCGCGGCCGCCCACGAGGTCGGCCACCGGCACGTTCGTGGTGTAGTCGTCGTGGGACTCCGCCAGGAGGTAGCCCGTCGGCGCCGCGATCCCGGCATCCGCCAGGATGTCGTCGAAGCTGACGCCCTCCCAGGTCGTGTCGAACTTCGACCACTTGGTGACGCAGTGGATGTCGCCGTGCCAGGTGGTGCGGGGCAGCGCCTCGAACTCCGCCCAGCTCCACGCCTTTATCGGCCGGGAGCCCTCGCGCAGCGTGAACCGCCACGTCGCCATGTCGACGGTCGGGTTGGGGCCGATCTGGAGGATCGGGAAGTCGTCGGTCAGGTACTGACCCGGCGGCAGGCGCGCGCCGGTCTCGGGCGGCTGCCTGCGTCCGACGAAGCCCCGTGTCACCATGACGTTCGCCGCTCCCCTCGCTCGCCCCCCGGCTCGCTCCCGGGTTTGGTGCGGCGGAGCACCTCACGTCAAGCCGGCACGTGCGGCCGAACAAACGCCCCAAAGCTCGGGTGTGGTAGCAGCTCTGTGCCGATCGATCGGCACGAATCGCCTGCTTTCAGGGGGATGTCATGAAGTACCTTCTCGCGACGAGCCTTGTCGTCGGGAGCCTCGCCACGCTCGCGCCGGCCGCCCAGGCCCGCGACGGCATCGGCGCCGGCGGCGCGGCCGCACTCGGCGTGCTCGGCGGCCTGGCCGTCGGCGGCGCCATCGCGTCGGCCAACAACGGCTATTACCCGGGCCGTCCGGTCTACCGCGCCCCGCCGCCGGTCTACGTCGAGGAGGATTACGGCCCCGTCTGCCACTTCGAGCGCCGCCGGACCTACGATGCCTACGGCGACGTCTACATCCGCCGCGTTCGCGTCTGCGAGTAGGCGGCCTCCGGAGTCGCCTCTGCGGCGAGCGCCGGTTTCAGGCGCTCGGCGCAGGCGATCCCGGCCAGCACCAGGGCCAGGGCGACCCCTTCCGTGGCGCCGAACGGCTCGCCGACCAGCAGGACGGCGAGGATCGCGCCGAAGATCGGCACGAGGTTGACGAACAGGCCGGCGCGGTTCGGGCCGATGATCTCCACGCCGCGCATGAAGAAGAGCTGCGCCAGCAGCGACGGCCCGAGGCCCACGAAGGCGACCATCAGCCAGCCCTCGCGGTTGGGCCAGACGGCGTGGCCCGTCGCCCACTCGACGGCGAGCGGCGGCAGCGAGGTGACGAAGGCCGCGACCGCCATCGCGGCGAAGAACACCAGGGCCGGCACCTTCGGGCGCGTCGGCAGGAAGATCGTGTAACCCGCGTAGAGCAGGCAGGCTCCGAAGACGAGCACGTCGCCGCGGTTGAAGGCCAGGGTCGTGAGCACGGACAGGTCGCCGTGCGTGGCGGCGAGGCCGGCGCCGACCAGGGTCAGCGCCACGCCCAGCACCTGCCCCGGCGTGACCGGCACCCGGTAGGCGAGCCGGTTCAGGACGATCACCAGCACGGGGATCGCCCCCTGGAACAGGGCGAGGTTGATCGCGCCGGTATGCACGCCGGCCGCGTAGAACAGGCAGTTGAAGGCCGTGTAGCCGAGGCCGCCCATCAGCAGGATGCGCAGCCAGTGCGGCCGCAGGAGCGGCCACGCGGCGGCGAGCCGGCGCCCGGCGAAGGGCATGAGCACCAGGCAGGCGACCGCCCAGCGGAGCGTCGTGATGACCTGGGGCGAGACGTGACCCGGCGCCCAGCGGCTGGTGACGGCGTTGCCGGCCCAGAGGAGCGCCGTGACGGTCAGCAGCAGGTAGGCGGGCGCGGCCGAGGCAGTCCGGCTCGCGCGCCCGGTCGTCAACGGCGGCGGAACTGTCCGCCGCGCACCGGCGGGCGGGGTCCGGACGAGCGCTCGTCCTTGTGGCGGAACACGAGGCGGCCCTTCTCGAGGTCGTAGGGCGACATCTCGACCGTCACCCGGTCGCCGGCCAGCGTCTTGATGCGGTTCTTCTTCATCTTGCCGGCCGTGTAGGCCACGATCTCGTGGCCCTGGTCGAGCTGCACGCGGTAGCGCGCATCCGGCAGGATCTCGATCACGAGACCGTCGAACTGCATCAATTCTTCTTTCGCCATGCACCTTCTCCAGTCGGACCGTCCGGCAGCAGGCGTTCCGGCAATGCGTGTTCAGCTGTCATCGAGCTCGGGAAACGCCGCAGGGCGCGGATCCGATCCGGTGGACCGCCCGCGCCAGCTCAGCAGCACCGCCGCATGTAGTCCCCGCGGGAACCGGCCGCAAGTCACGGAGGCCGAACGCGTTCCGTCATCGACACGATTCGCCGGCTTTCACGGCTCCGCGTCGTTGCCGGCGTAGTCGAGGCGCCCGTCCGGCGTCCGGCGCCAGATCCGCAGCGCGACCGGCGCGCCGGCGCGGTCACCCCGCGCATCGAAGGCCGCCGATCCCAGCAGCGTCCGTGACGGCCCGGTCCGCACGGCCTCGGCGACCTTGCGGCCGTCGGCGATGCGGCCGGTCTTCGGGTCGGCGGCGCGGGCGCGCTCGGTCGCCTGCGCCAGGAGCTCCACGGCGGCGTAGGCCCCGGCCGCGACGCTCTCCGCCTCGGGGGACCGCGGCGCCGGACGGGCGCCGCGCGGCTCGGGCAGGCGCGGCGGGTCGGGAACCAGGGTCATGACGGTGCCCTCCCCGTCCACGGCCGCCGCAGCGAAGGCCGGGTCGAGGATGCCGTCGCTCGCCACCAGCGTCGCGCCCAGGCCGGCCTCGCGCATGGCGCGGAGCAGGGTCGCGGCCTCGGGCGCGAGGCCGCCGAAATACACCGCGTCGAGGCGCGCCGCCTTCAGCCGCGCGACGAGGTCCGCGAGGTCGCGGGTGCCCCGGGGAAAGCCGTCGAACAGCACCTCCGGCGTGCCGGCCTCCTTCAGCCGCGCCGCCACCGCGTCGGCGAGACCGCGGCCGTAGGTCGAGCGGTCACTGAGGATCCCGACCCGGCGCCCCGCGAAGGCCTTCGCCAGATAGGCCCCGGCCGCCCGGCCCTGCTGCGCGTCGCTCGGCCCGAGGCGGAACAGGTTCCACAGGCCCCGCCCGGTCAGCGGCCCGTAGGACGCCGCGGGCGCGACCATGACCGCGCCCGCCTCCTCGTACACGGGCGCCGCGGCCGCGACCGCCCCGGATTCGAGCGGCCCGACGACGAGGCGCACGCCGTCGGCGGCGAATTTCTTCGCGACCGCGGCGGCCTGCCGGGCCTCGCCGCCGTCGTCGGCCGGGACGAGGACCCAGCGCGGACGTCCGCCCGCGGCGCGGTTGAGGTCGGCCACCGCCTGCTCGGCGCCCTGCCGGAGCCCCTGGCCGAAGGCGGCGTCCGGACCGGTCAGCGGCGCCGACAGCCCGATCCGCACCGGTGCCTGCGCGACGGCCGGGGCGGACATCACGAGAAGGGCGAGGAACGGGACGAGGCGACGGATCATGGCGGCACTCTAGGACCGTCGGGGCCCCGACCGGAAGGGCGTCGGACCCGGATCGCCCGGCATACCGTCGGGCGCATCGTTGAGCGCATCGGGACGCTGATGCGCGCGGAAGCGCTGGCGGGCGGGCGCGATGTGCGGAATAAGGGCGTCGGCCCGGCCCGTCGCCGGGCGTGCCGGCGCCCTTCCACGCGTCGCCGGCCGAGACCCTCTGGGACGATTGACGATCATGACCTCGCTGTTCGCCGGCATCCAGGACGCGCCGCTCGACCCGATCATGCGCCTGTTCGAGGCCTTCAACGCCGACCCGAGCCCCAAGAAGCTCAACCTCGTCGTCGGCGTGTACACGGACGCGGACGGCAAGGTGCCGCGCCTGCGCGCCGTGCAGACCGCCGAGAAGCGCTGGATCGAGAAGGGCCTGCCGAAGACCTACCGGCCGATCGAGGGCACCAAGCCGTTCCGCGACGCGGTCCAAGAACTCCTGTTCGGCAAGGGCGCGCCGATCCTGTCCCAGAACCGGGCCGCGACGCTCCAGAGCATCGGCGGCACCGGCGCCCTGAAGACCGGCGCCGACCTGCTGGCCAAGCTCTACCCGAACGCCACCGTGGCAGTGAGCAACCCGAGCTGGGAGAACCACAAGGCGCTGTTCGGCCAGGCCGGCTTCACCGTGGTCGACTACCCCTACTTCTCGGCCGAGACCGGCGGCGCCGACTACCCGGCCATGAAGGCCTATCTCGGGGATCTGCCGAAGGGCTCGATCGTGGTGCTGCACGCCTGCTGCCACAACCCGACCGGCGCCGATCTCGGCCTCGACGAGTGGCGCGACCTCGTGCCCCTGATGGCCGAGCGCGGCCTGATCCCGTTCCTCGACATCGCCTACCAGGGCTTCGGCAACGGCCTCGACGCCGACGCCGAGCCGGTGCGCCTGTTCGCCGAGTCCGGCCAGGAGTTCCTGGTCGCCTCCTCGTTCTCGAAGTCGTTCTCGCTCTACGGCGAGCGCGTCGGCGCGCTCACCATCGTGGCCGAGAACCCGGCCGCGAAGGCCAAGGTCGAGGCCTTCGCCAAGCGCCTTGTCCGGGCGAGCTACTCGAACCCGCACACCCACGGCGCGGCGATCGTCGAGATCGTGCTCACCGATCCGGAGCTGCGCGCCGACTGGGAGCGGGAGCTCGGCGAGATGCGCGACCGGATCCGCGCCATGCGCGAGCGGATGGCCGACAGCCTGCAGCAGCGCCACCCCGAGCGCGGCTTCGACGCCATCAAGGTGCAGAAGGGCATGTTCTCCTACACGGGCCTGAGCCCCGCCGAGGCCACCCGCCTGCGCGAGGAGCACGAGGTCTACGCTCTGGAGACCGGCCGGATCTGCGTGGCCGCGGTCAACACCCACAACATCGACCACGTCATCGACGCGATCGACGCGGTGGTGAAGGGCTGAACCGGGTGGCGGCCCTCAAGCGCGTCTGCCGTTTCAACGTCTGGATCAATCCGGTCTTCGACGCGCGCCTGGGGGCCGAGCCCGACATCGACCTGCAGGTCGGCGACCTGCAGGGACCGGAGGACGCGCTCGCGGCGCTGCTGGCGCGGGCCCACGTCCTCCACGTCTCGCCGGCGCGGGACGAGCTGCCGCGCCGCTGGCACGTGACCGACGCGCTGCTGGCCGAATGCCCCGACCTGCTCGCGGTCTCGTCGGCCGGCGCGGGCTTCGACACGGTGGACGCAGCCGCCTGCACCCGGGCCGGCGTCGCGGTTGTGAACCAGGTGGGCGGCAATGTCCGCTCGGTGGCGGAACTGGCGATCGGCCTGATGCTCGCCGTGTCGCGCAAGATCTGCGTCTCGGACCGCCTGCTCCGGACCGCGCGCGGCTTCACCCGCGAATCGCTCATGGGCCACGAGATCGGCGGCGCGACCCTGGGGCTGATCGGGATCGGTCATACCGGCCGGGAGGTCGCCAAGCTGGCCCGCGGCTTCGACATGCGGGTCATCGCCCACGATCCCCTGCTCCCGGACGCGGAGATCCGGGCCCGCGGCGCGGAGCCAGTGGACCGAGCGCGGCTGCTCGCCGAGGCCGACATCGTCTCCCTGCACTGCCCCCTCGATGACACCACCCGGGGCAGCTTCGACACCGCGTCCTTCGCGGCGATGAAGCGGGGGGCGCTGTTCATCACGACCGCCCGGGGCGGGGTTCACGACGAGGCGGCGCTCGCCGCCGCGCTCACCGCCGGCCATCTCGCCGGGGCGGGCCTCGATGTCTGGGCGCCGGAACCGCCGCCCCTCGACGCGGCCCTGCTGCAGCTCGACACTGTGGTGGCGACCTACCACACCGCCGGCGTCACCCACGAGGCGCGGCGCAACGTGGCCGCCTGGGGGGCCGAGCAGATCGTCGGCCTGCTCCGGGGCGAGACGCCGCCGCGGCTCGTCAACCCGGAGGTCTGGCCCGCCGTGCTGGAGCGTCGGGCGCGGCTGCTCGGCGGCGCCTGACCGGGAGCGGGTCCCGCTCCGCGCTGTCTGGGCGGCGCGCGAACTGGTCACGATCGCTCGGACGGCGCTAGAGGCGTCGTCTGTGCAGATGCCCCGCGACTCGGCGTGTTGAGAGTCCGGACACCGGAGCGACCGTCCTTTTCCCACCCCGCTCGAACCGGCGACGACGGCGTTTTCGCGCGCTCCTGTGCGAGCGCACCGTCGATCCCGCTCAGATTGTAGTTATTCAAAATCTAGCCTTGAGAGCACTTCGGCCATCAAGCTTGACCGTGAATGTTTCTGCACCGTATCTGGCGCCACTCGAAACAGAATGGTCGACATCGTGGTACGGCGTAACTGTGCAAGGTCTTGCACGCGGGCATCGCGCGGCGTTTCCGGGCGCGCGGCCAGAATCTCTCTCTTCCTCGCTCCGGTATTGCTCCCGTCGCCAGGCTGGGCTCAACTTGCCGTTGACAGCGCCCAGGAGGTCCAGCTCGAGGAACTCTCGGTAGCGGGCACCGGCGACGGGAACACCCGCGTCGACGGCTACCGGGTCGCGCGGGCTGTGAGCGCCACGCGGACCGACACGCCCGTGCGCGAGGTGCCGCAGACCATCGTGGCGGTGCCGCAGGAGGTGCTGGAGGACGCGGCGGCGACGCGGATCGACACCGCCCTCGACCTCGCGGGCGTCGGCCGCGGCAACAATTTCGGCGGCCTCGGCCTGACCGAGTTTACGATCCGCGGCGTGGCGACCGGCGAGTATTACCGCAACGGCTTCCCGATCAACCGCGGCTACCCGAACAGCCCCGATATCGTCTCCATCGAGCGCATAGAGGTCCTCAAGGGCCCCTCGGCCTTCCTGTACGGCCGCGGCGACCCCGGCGGCACTTTCAACATCGTGACCAAGCAGCCGCTGGCGGCGCGCTCCCTCACGGTCGGCACGCAGTACGGCAGCTTCGGCGCCAAGCGGAGCACCTTCGACGCCACGGGTGCCCTCGACGAGAGCGGCCAGGTGCTGGCCCGCGTCACCGGCGCCGTCGAGGCCAACGGCAGCTTCCGGGACTTCGTCACCAGCGACCGTTACGCCCTCGCCCCGGTCATCGCCTGGAAGCCGGATGCGGACACGACCATCACCCTGGAGGGTGACTTCGTCAGCACGGCGCAGACCTTCGACCGCGGCATCGTGCCGTTGGGCGGCAACGTGCGCGCCCTGCCGCGCAGCCGCTTCATCGGCGAGCCGGGCCTGCCGCCGGCCCATGTCGACAACGCCCTCGGCCAGCTGCGCGTCGAGCACCGGTTCGACCAGGACTGGGTGCTGAACGCCGGCGCCCAGGTGCTCGGCGGGAACCTCGCGGGTTACGGGGTCGGCGCCATCGGCCTGCTGCCGGATGGCCGGACCCAGCGGCGGACCCTGGAATGGCGGGACCTGACGTGGTCCGACCTCGACCTGCAGGCGAATCTCGCGGGCAAGTTCGACACCGGCCCGTTCCGCCACACGCTCCTGCTCGGGCTGGAATACGAGCTCTATCGCTACCGCGAGGTGTTCAACCGCTCGAACGTCGCGACGAACCCGTTCCTCCTCGACCTCCTCGCGCCCCGCTACGGCCAGCCGCTGCCGCCGATCACCGCGCGGGTCACGAACTTCCTGCAGAAGACCGAGAGCTACGCCGGCTACGTGCAGGATCAGATCGACCTCACGCCCCGCCTCCACGCGCTCCTGGGTGTGCGGGTCGAGGATCTCGGGCTGGTCTCGACGAACAACCTGACGAAGAGCACCACCAGCCTGCAGGGTCTGGTGGCGACGCCGCGCTTCGGCCTGCTCTACGACCTGACCGACACGGTCGCGGTCTACGGCAACTACGCGCGCTCCTTCCGGCCCAATATCGGCACGGATCGCAGCGGCCGGCCCTTCGCGTTCGAGGAGGGCGAGGGCTACGAGGCTGGCGCGAAGGTCAGCCTCCTCGACGGGCGCCTCGACGCCACCGCCGCCCTGTTCGAGATCCGGCGCACCAACGTCCTGAGCACCGATCCGGTCGACCCGAACTTCAGCGTGGCCACCGGCATGGTCCGCAGCCGCGGCTTCGACCTGACCGCCGCCGGCTATCTGGCCCCGGGCTGGCGCGTGATCGGGACCTACACGCGCGTCGACGCGGCCGTCGCCCGCGACAACACCCTGCCGGTCGGCACGCGCATCGCCAACGTGCCCGCCAACAGCCTCGCCTTCCAGACCGTCTACGAGTTCCAGAGCGGCGACCTGAAGGGGCTCGGGCTCGGCGGCGGCCTGGACTTCGTCGGCCGGCGCGCCGCGGGGACGGCGCTCGCGACCTTCAACCTGCCGCAATACACACGGGTCAACCTGATCTCGTACTACCAGATCGCGCCGGGCGTGCGGATCTACCTCAACGTCGACAACGTGTTCGACGCGACGTTCTACGACCGCGCGTTCCAGAACCGCTACGCGACGCCGGGGCAGCCCCGCACGATCATCGGCGGCGTCGCCGCCCGGTTCTGAGGCCCCGGCCCTAGGCCGCGGCCGCCCGCATCCAGCCGAGCCCCGCCTCGGTGCCCGCAGCGGGATGGTACTCGCAGCCGACGAAGCCGGAATAGCCGACCTCCTCCAGGGCAGCGAAGATCCGGTCGAAGGCGATCGTGCCGGTCCCGGGCTCGTGCCGCCCGGGATCGTCGGCGATCTGGACATGGGCGATGAGCGGCGCGTGCGCGCGGATCAGCGCCGCCGGGTCGTGGCCGAGGCACACGCAGTGATAGGCGTCGAACAGCAGCTTGACGTTGTCGCGGCCGATCGCCCGGATCGCCTCGACCGCCAGCAGCGGGTCGTCGATCGCGTAGTCGGCGATCGAGCCGGGGCCGATCGGCTCGACGATCACCGTCATGCCGCGCGCGCCGGCGGCGTCGGCCGCGAAGGCGAGGTTGTCGAGATAGGTGTCCCAGAGCCGCGCCCGCTCGACTCCCGCGGGCCGGACGCCCGCCATCGGGTGGACCATCCGGCAGCCGAGCTGCGCGACGTAGTCCAGGGTCGGCTCGATCGTGGAGCGGTAGTAATCGATCCGTTCGGGCAGGGCCGCGAAGCCCTTCTCGCCCTTGGCGGCGTCCCCCGCCGGGAAGCCGGTCTGGACCAGCGGCACGCCCGCCCGCTCCAGCCAGCCCGCGACCTCCCGGGCCGGCGTCGCGAACAGGTTCGGGTGCTCGACGGCGCGGAACCCGGCCCGGGCCGCCGCCGCGAACCGCTCGGCCAGCGGCAGCTCCGTGAACAGGAAGCCGCAATGGCCGCTGAGACGATCCTTGTAGGCACCGAGCTTCATGGGTCAGGCGCTCCCGCCGGTCTCGATCATCGCCCGCATCCGGTCCACCGCCGCGTGGGGCGCGGTCAGCACCGGGACGTCGACGGCCTTCCGCACGGCCTCGGCCGCGCGCGAGGTGGAGAAATGCGCCAGCATGATCGCGTCGCAGTCGCGCAGGTCCGGCGCCCGCTCGGCGATCAGCCGGTTGTGGGTCTCGGCATCGCCGGCGCGCAGTCGCGCCATCGCGTCGTCCACCAGGACCGTCCGCAGGCTCGCCGGGCGTCCGGCCTCCGCGACGAACTCCTCGAACTCGTCCGTCATCGTGCCGACCGAGGGCCCGAAGGTCGCCAGCATGCCGATGCGCGCGCCCTGCGCGATCGCCGCGCGGAACATCGCCTCGTTGGGCTTGAGCACCGGCACCGGCACGGTCTCGATCAGCCGGTCGATCGCCGGGCCGAAGGCCGAGCAGGTGATCAGGATGCCGTCGGCGCCCATGTCGTGGCCGTAGCGGCCGAACCGCACGAAGCGCTCGATCATCCCCTCCGAGATCGCGCCCGACTCCCTGGACCGGTCGAGGGACAGGCCGTCGTCGAGCAGGTTGACGGTCTCCGCCTCCGGCCAGCGCTCGGCGAAGGCAGCCTGGATCGGCGCCATGGCGACGGGCGTGGCGTGCAGGAGGACGATGCGGGGAGCCATGCTGTGTTCCGGAGAGGCCGCGGAGCCGGCCGGGAGCCGGTCCGGATGTTGTAAGCGATTTCAAACGGGTGGCAAGATAGCGCAGGTCACGCGGGATTTCTGGGGGGAGCCGTGCTGGCGCGCAGGATCAGCTCGGCGTCGATCTCGGTGAGGCGGACCATCGGCCGGCCCTGGATCCGGGCGATGAGGTGGTCGCCGGCGGCGTGGCCGATCTCGACGGAGTGAATGCGGATCGTCGTCAGCGGCGGCTCCAGGAAGGGTGCGAAGTCGGAATCGTTGTGGCCGATGACCGAGAGGTCTCCGGGGATGGACAGTCCCCGGGCCCGGGCCTCGATCATCGCCCCGAAGGCGATCTGGTCGGTGCCGCAGATGATCGCGGTCGGCGGCGGCCCGCCGGCCAGCATCTGGCGGAACCCGTCGCGGCCGCCGCCGATCCCGTAGGAGATCTCGATGTCGTGTTCCGGGGCGAGCCGGAGGCCGCGGGCCGCGAGGGCCGCCGCGATGCCCGTCACCCGGGCGCCGCCGCGGTCGTTGTCCTTGCGCAGGCCCGAGATCACCCCGATCCGGCGATGGGCGAGATCCATCAGGTAATTGGCCGCCCGGGCCGCCGAGGCGGCGTTGTCGAAGCCCACGCACGGGCGCTCGCGGGACAGGCTGAAGGTCTGGACCATCGGGATGCCGGCGCGGGCGATCCGGGCGTGGAGGTCCGGGTGGTGGATGTCGCCGACGAGCATCAGCCCGTCGACGCCGCGCTCCAGCAGGAACGTCGCCTCGCGGAGCTCGTCCTCCAAGTCGTAGCCGGCATTGGCCGCGACCAGGGTGTAGCCCGCCTGCCGCAGCCGGTCCTGGAAGCTCGACAGGACGCGCACGAAGGCCTCGTTCTCGATGTTGGGCACGACCGCGCCGACCGCCATGAACCGGCGCGTCGAGAGCGCCCGGGCCGCTCCGTTGGCGACGAAGCCGAGATCCTGCGCGGCCCGCATCACCGCCTCGCGCTTGTCGGCCCGGACCCCGGCAGAGCCGTTGAGGACCCGGGAAACCGTCGCGGTCGAGACGCCGGCGCGGTGGGCAACGTCCCGGGCAACCGGGCTGCGCGTCGACGGCTCGAGGATCTCCTCCGGCAGGTCCAGCACTGAAATCGATCCCCTCCCGCGCGGCGACGACCAGCATCGCGCCGGTACCAGATACGCGACGCGGCGAGGCCCGGCCACCAGCACCGGGCCGAACCGGCAGTATATTGACACCCCGCCCGACCGCTGGCTATCTGAAAGCGCTTTCAAAAGGCCGCCGATCCGGGGGGCCACAGGAGGACCCGATGGCGACGCTCGACCGGCCGGCCTCCGGACTGGGAGCACCCGAGCGCGCGGCGCCGACGGTCGGAGGGGCCGACGCCGGGGCGCCCGGCATCGCGGCTCCGCAGGCCATCGTCACCAGCCTCAAGCGCAGCGACGCGGTCACGCCGTACCGGTTCCGCGACCTGCTGGCGCTCGACGATTTCGAGCGGCACGCGCGCAAGCTCCTGCCGCCGATGATCTTCCAGTACGTCTCCGGCGGGGTCGAGACGGGCTCGGCCCTGGCGCAGAGCCGCGGCGCCTACGCCGACTACGCCCTCGTGCCCCGCCTGATGCGGGACACCTCGGCGCGGGACACCGCCACAACCCTGTTCGGCCAGACATACGCGGCGCCGTTCGGCATCGGGCCGCTGGGCGGGGCCGCCTTCATCGCCTACCGGGGCGACCTCGTGCTCGCCGAGGCGGCCCGGCGGATGAACCTGCCGATGTGCCTGAGCGCCTCCTCGCTGATCAGGCTGGAGGACGTCCACGCCCAGAACCCGCAGGCCTGGTTCCAGGGCTACCTGCCGGGCGACCAGAACCGGATCGACCGCCTCTTGGACCGGGTCGAGGCCACCGGCTACCGGACCTTCGTGGTCACGGCCGACACGCCGACCCTCGGCAACCGCGAGCACAACATCCGCAGCGGCTTCTCCATGCCGATCAAGGTCACGCCGAAGGTGGCGTGGCAGAGCGCCACCCACCCGCGCTGGCTCCTCGGGACCGTCGCCCGGACCTTCCTCAAGCACGGGGCCCCGCATTTCGAGAACACCGAGGCCGAGCGCGGGCCGCCGATGATGTCCCAGGGCGCGGTGCGCAACACCATCGCCCGCGACCAGCTCTCGTGGAAGAACCTGGAGGCAATCCGCAAGCGCTGGTCCGGCAACCTGCTGGTGAAAGGCCTGCTGGCGCCGGAGGATGTCGACATCGCGCGGGAGTGCGGCGCCGACGGCGTGATCCTGTCGACCCACGGCGGCCGCCAGCTCGACTACGCCGTCGCTCCCCTGGACGTGCTGCCGGAGATCGCCGCCCGGAAGGGCGGGCTGAAGATCATCGTCGACAGCGGCATCCGCCGGGGCACCGACGTGATGAAGGCGCTGGCGCTGGGCGCCGACTTCGTCCTGCTCGGCCGGCCCTTCATGTTCGCCGCGGCGCTCGGCGGCGCCGCGGGGGTCGAGCACGCGATGCGGATCCTCAAGGAGGAGCTCAACCGCGACATGGCGCTGATCGGGGTGAACCGCCTGTCCGAACTCAATCCCGACTTCCTGCGCCGCGCGCCGCGGCGGGCCTGAGCCGATGGCGGGAGGATCGACATGATCGTCTTCCCGGACACGCGCACCGCGCAGAACCGCGAGGATCGGGCGCCCGCCCGGGGCGCCGGAATCGCCGCCCTCGGGCGGCCGGCATCCCCGCGCGGTCGATCCCTCGGGCGGCCACCGCAGCCCCGTCCCCGATCCGGATGCTCCGCATGACCGACACCGCCTCTCGCGGCCTCGCCTTCGTGGGCTGCTTCACCACCGAGCGGCGCCGGGCGCGCGGCCGGGGCATCGACATCTACCGGACCGGCCGCGACCTCGGCGACTGGACGCATCTCGGCCGGGTCGAGAACCTGACGAACCCGTCCTTCCTGGTGACCGACCCGGCGCGCGCGATCCTCTACACGGTCCAGGGCGACGGCGAGGCGGCGAGCGCCTTCGCGCTCGAGCCCGACGGCACCCTGCGCGGCCTCGGCAGCGCCGCCACTGGCGGCACCAACAGCGTGCACCAGGCCCTCGACCCCGGCGGTCGGTTCCTGATCGTGGCCAACTACGCCAGCGGATCGGTCGCCCTCATGCCGGTGCGCGCCGATGGCGGCCTGGAGCCCGCGTGCCACGTCCTGCCGCTCCCGGGCGAGCCGGGCCCGCACCGGACCGAGCAGGCCTGCGCGCACCCGCACCACGTCGTCCTGTCGCCGGACGGTCGACACGTCATCGTTCCCGACAAGGGCCTCGACCACGTCTTCGTCCTGAAGCTCGCGGGTGAGCGGCTCGCCATCGTCTCGCAGACCGCGATGCGCCCCGGCGCCGGCCCGCGCCACATCGCGTTCCACCCGCACCAGCCCCTCGCCTTCCTGGTCAACGAGCTCGACTCGAGCGTCGCCACCTGCCGGTGGGACGCGGCCGCCGGGACGCTGACGCCCCTGCACCTCGCCTCGACCCTGCCGCCGGACTTCTTCGGCGCGAGCACCGCCGCGGCCATCGCGGTCACGCCCGACGGACGGTTCGTCTACGCGTCGAACCGCGGGCAGGACGGGATCGCGCGGTTCCGGGCGGACGCGGCCGGGCGCCTCGAGCCGGCGGGCTGGACGCCCTCCGGCGGCCGCGACCCGCGCTTCATGGTCCTGGCACCGGACGGAGGCCACCTGCTCGTCGCCAACGAGCAGGGCGACTGCCTCGTCGCCTTCGCCGTCGATCCCGAGACCGGAGACCTGACCCGGACGGGTTCGCGTCCGAGCCTCAGCCCCTGCACGATCGCGTTCCTGTAGGAGGCGCCGACACGCATCGCGGCCTGGGCGAAGAGCAAGATGCGGAACCGGCGGCGGTCGAACCGTGACCGCTCGCTGTCGGGCCACGACAACCAATCAAGAAAATAAAAACATGTATATCTCGGAGGAAACGCCATGTTCGCCAAGCGTTACAGGTTTCTGATCGCGTTCCTGCTGTTCATAGCCGGCATCATCAACTACATGGACCGGGCGGCTCTCGGCGTCGCCGCGCCCTTCGTCAAGCAGGACCTGAACCTGTCGCCCTCGGAACTGGGGGTGATCTTCAGCACGTTCTTCTTCGGCTACGCGCTGTTCGCCTTCGTGGGCGGTCAGCTCGCCGACCGGTACGGGCCGCGCAGCGTCTACACCTGGGCGGCCGCCTCGTGGTCGGTCCTGTGCATGCTCACCGGAGCGGTGACCGGCTTCGCCCAGATGTTCGTGGTCCGCGCCCTGTTCGGCTTCGCCGAGGGGCCGATGAACTCGACCACGAACCGCACCATCACCACGTGGTTCCCCCGCGAGGAGACCGCCCGGACCATCGGCTTCACCTTCTCGGGCCAGACGGTCGGCAGCGCCATCGCGGCGCCGGTCGTCGGCCTGCTGGCGATCCAGTACGGCTGGCGGGTGGCGTTCGTGGCCATCGGCGCCGTCGGCCTGCTCTGGGTCGTGGCCTGGCGGATGCTCATGACCGACCGGCCGCAGGACAACCACCGGGTCGACCCGGAGGAGATCGCGCTCGTGGAGCGCAGCCGGGCGGTCACGCACCTCGCGCCGTCAGACCATGCCCGGTCGCTCAAGGAGTACCTGTTCCTGCCGAGCACCCTGTCGCTCGGGCTCGGCATGTTCGCGGTGAACTACACCCTCTACATCTTCCTCTCGTGGCTCCCGAGCTATCTCACCGACGCGCTGCACATGCCGGTGAAGGAGATGGCGCTGGTCGCCTCGATCCCCTGGGCCTGCGGCTTCGTGGGCTATGTCGGCGGGGGCGTGGTGGCCGACTTCGTCTACACGCGCATGGGCGACAAGCTCGCCGCGCGGAAGATCACCACGATCGTGCCGCTGGCCGTCGCGGGCGTCGCCCTGCTCGCCGTCAACGCCGCGACCAGCACCGCCATGGCGGTCTCGCTGATCGCGCTGGCCGTGCTGATGCTGACCAGCTCGGTGCAATCCTGCTGGGCGACGATCCACGAGCTGGTGCCCGAGGCGCGGGTCGGCGGCGTCAGCGGCTTCATCCACCTCCTGAGCAACATCTCGGGCATCATCGGACCGACCGCCACGGGGCTGGCCGTGCAGTATCTCGGAGGCTACGCCAGCGCCTTCGTGATCGCCGCCCTGATCGCGGCGGCCGGCGTCGTCGCGATGGCGATCTTCGTGCGGCGGCCGCGCAACCCGGCGGAAGCCGGCCCCCTCGCCGCGGCCAAGGCCGTCTGACCGAGGCCGTCCGATCAAGTCCGCCGGAATCTGGAGCAGCGTCCCATGAGCGCCGAGACCGTCCCGCCCAAACCCGTCCTCCTGACCGGAGCCTCCGGCGCCCTCGGGCGCGTCCTGACCCGCGCGCTCGGCGCGCAGGGCTGGACGCTCCGGCTCACGGACCGCGTCCCCTTCCCCGACCCGCTGCCCGAGGGGGCGCGCTTCCAGGTCGCCGACCTGGAGGACGGGCCGGCGATCCTGCGGCTGGCGGAGGGCTGCGGCACGATCCTCCATTTCGGGGGGATCTCGGTGGAGCACCCGTTCGAGACGGTGATCGGCCCGAACATCCGCGGCCTCTACCACGCCTACGAGGCGGCCCGGCGCGAGGGCGCCCGGATGATCTTCGCCTCGTCGAACCACGCGATCGGCTTCCACGCGCGCTCGGAGGTGCTGGACGACGATTGCGGCCTCGCACCCGACGGCTATTACGGCCTGTCCAAGGCTTACGGCGAGTTGATGGGCGGCCTCTACCGCGACAAGCACGGGGTCGAGAGCGTCTTCCTGCGGATCGGCTCGTGCTTCCCGGAGCCGACCGACGCGCGGATGCTGGCCACGTGGCTGTCCTACGCCGACCTGACTCGGCTGATCACCCGCGCCACCCTGGCCCCGGACCTCGGTCCGACGGGCTCCGTGGTCATCTGGGGCGCGTCGAACAACAGCCGCATGACCTGGTGGCGGAAGGACGGGCGCGCCGCCATCGGCTGGGCGCCGCAGGACAGCGCCGATTCCCACGCGGCGGCGCTGGAGGGGAAGACCAGCGGCAACCCGGTGGTGGAGCGCTACCAGGGCGGCGGCTTCACGGCGATCGACTATTCCCGCGCCGCGCCGCCGCGGTGACGGACCGCTTCTTCGGCGCGCGGCCACCCGACCGCTCCTCCTGAGACGACAGACTGGACACACCATGCCGAACGAGAGACCCGAGACACGCCTCAAATGCGCCCTGGTGGTGCGCGGCGCCTTCGACGCCCACGTCGTCCCGGCCTTCGAGGCGGCGGGTGGCCGGACGGCGATCCACTGGGCGCCGACCACCGTCATCGTGAAGTCGCTCACCGAGGGCGAGACCGCCGACGCGGTGCTCGTCCTGTCGGACGCCATGGACCGGCTCGTCGCCGAGGGAAGGGTCGAGCCCGAGAGCCGGATCGACGTCGTGCGGTCGCGCTACGGCATCGCCGTGAAGGCCGGGGCTCCGCATCCGGACATCGCGACCGTCGAGGCGCTGAAGCGCACCCTCGTGGCGGCGCGATCGGTGGCCTACTCGCGGACCGGCGCCAGCGGGATCTACTTCGCCGGGCTGCTGCCGCGGCTCGGCCTCGCCGAGGCGGTGAACGCCCGGGCGACGATCATCCCGCAGGGCTTCACGGCCGAGAAGCTCGTCTCCGGAGAGGCCGACATCGCCGTCCAGCAGATCAGCGAACTGATGGTCGTGCCCGGCATCGAGGTGGTCGGCCCCCTCCCCGACCCGGTTCAGGAGATGACGACCTTCGCGGCGGCGATCCTGCGCGGCGCGACGGATCGGGACGGCGCGGCCCGGTTCCTCGCCGGTCTGACGACGCCGCAGGCGGCCGAGGCCTACCGCACCAGCGGCCTGGAGCCGGCCTTCTGACGGGCCGCCGGCGCTCCTGATCGCGCCCGTTCCGGCCCCGCTCTGCGCCGCTTAAGTTGAGGCGCCAGGGCCGGACGGGGTTCGCGACCGCAAAAAAGTCCTTATGCTCGTGCTGTCCGGACGCCCAATCCCGTCCGACCGGATCGCTCCTTTCATGCTGAAGACAGCCTTCGTTGCCGCCCGCGACCGCCAGCGGCTGTCGGAGATCGCGACGATCCTCATCGGCTTCGGCGTCACCCGCGTCGTGGACCGGCTCGGCCTGCGCTACCTGCCGCTCCTGCCGCGGCGCCAGCCCCGGGTCGACGTCACGCGCCTGTCCGAGCCGGAGCGGCTGCGCCGGGCGATCGAGGCGCTCGGGCCGACCTTCATCAAGTTCGGGCAGGTGCTGGCGAGCCGGCCGGACCTCCTGTCGCCGGCCTGGACCGAGGAGCTGCAGAAGCTCCACAGCCAGGTCGTGCCGGTGACGTGGGAGCAGATCGGACCGCAGCTCGAGCTCGATCTCGGCGCCTCGCCCATGGAGGTGTTCGCCGAGTTCGACACCAACCCGATCGCCTCGGCGTCGATCGCCCAAGTCTACCGGGCGCGGCTGCACTCGGGCGAGGACGTCATCGTCAAGGTGCTGCGGCCGAACCTGCGCAAGATCATCGAGGCGGATCTGCGCCTGATGGCGCACGGCGCCCGCATCGTCGAGAACGAGTGGCCCGACATGGCCCGCTACCAGCCGCGGGAGCAGATGCGCCACCTCGCGGAGGGCCTCAACGGCGAGCTCGATCTGCTCAACGAGGCGCGCAACTGCGAGTTGCTGGCCCAGATCTTCGAGGACCGCGACGACATCGTCTTCCCGAAGATCCACTGGGAGTACTGCTCCGAGCGGGTACTGGTGCAGGACTTCATCCACGGCATCCCGCCCAACGACGAGGCGGCCCTGCGCGCGGCGGGCATTGACAAGAAGCTGCTCGCCCAGAAGGGCACCGACGCGTTCCTGCAGATGGCCCTGATCGAGGGCGTGTTCCACGCCGACCCGCATCCCGGCAACATGCTGGCGCTGCCCGGCAACAAGATCGGCTTCATCGATTTCGGCATCATCGGCCGGCTGTCGCAGCGGCGGCGCTCGCAGCTGCTCGTGCTGATCGGCGCCATGCTCAAGCAGGATGCGGACGGCCTCATGGCCGTGCTCCTCGACTGGACCGGCACCAGTAACCCGGACCTCACCCGCCTCCAGGTCTCGGCCCAGTCCTTCGTGGAGAGCCACTCCTCGATCCCGCTGAACCTCGGGCTGGTGCTGACCGACTTCATGAACATGGCCCGCGAGAACGACCTCGCGATGCCGACCGACCTCGCCATCCTGTTCAAGGGGCTTGTCACCGCCGACGGCGTGATGCGCTACCTCGACCCGAATTTCGACCTGTTCGCCGCCGCCGGCCCGACCGTCCGGGCGAGCATGCAGACGCAGTTCTCGCTCTCCGCCCTCAAGCAGAAGGCCGAGGCTCTGGGCGTGGGCCTCTACGGCGCCGCCTCGGAGCTGCCGACCCTGATCCACCTGATGCTGGTGCGGCTGAAGCAGGGCCGCGTCACCGTCGAGATCGAGGTGAAGGGCCTCGACAAGGTCACCCGCGGCATCGAGCGCGCGGCCGCGCGGGTCGCCGTGGCCCTGGTGGTGGCGGCCTTCGCCACCCAGCTCGCGCCCCGCCTCATCGATCTCGGCACGCCGGTCTTCGTCTCGATCGGATTGATAATTTTCATCCTCGGGATCGGCTGGCTCGTGCTGCTGATGCGAAATAAGTAACCGTCTTCGCACCTGCCCTGGACACCAACATAAGTTTTCACCCGCAACCGAATACGGGACTGAGTTGATAATCCCGCGGGTCATGCTAGCGTGAGACATCCAACGATTCGCTCGGCTGCGGGCGGGGAACCGGCACCAGAAGCGGTCTGAACCGCCGGTGCGGCCCTGCCTTCGACAACCGTCGCCGCACCGCGCGGTCGGGGACCTCCGACGGCGCGCCGCGCACGGGCGCCCCGTCGCGATGACGAGGGGGGGCGGGCGATGGATGTGGACATCGTGCGGCCGCGGACCGACGGGGCGGAGCGCCGCGTCGAGACGCTCGAGGCGGAGAACATCCGCCTGCGCAGCCTGCTGACCCAGGCGACCGCGCAGGCTGACTGGGAGCGGCAGCGGAGCCGGCGGCTCGGCCGCATCATCGAGGCGGCGAGCCGCGTTGAGGCCGGGCGCATGGCGGCCGAACGGGTCGAGGCGCCGCGCGGGCCGCCGACCCGCGAGCGGGCCGGGCTCGCGCCCGAGGCGAGGCCGCGCACCCTCGGCCGCGCACGGCCGATCGGCCTGCCGCAGGCGCCCAACGATTACCTGGAACTGCTGGACCGCGAGGGGTGCCTGATCACCGCGAGCGAGGATGGCCCGGCCCTGTCCGCCGCGGGAGACGAGGCGGAGGCGATCGGTCGGCCGTGGATCGATACCTGGACGCGCCCCGAGGACCGGGAGGCCGTGGGCGAGGCGCTCGACCGGGCGCGGCTCGGCCGGCCGAGCCGGTTCCAGGCGCAGTCGGAGGCCGGCGGCGCGATCCGCTGGTGGGACGTGGCCGTCACGCCGATCGGCGCGGCACCGGACCGGCCCGAGCGGATCCTGGCGGTGTCGCGCGACATCACCGACCAGAAGCTGACCGAGGCGCGCCAGACGCTGCTGATGCAGGAGCTGGCCCATCGGATGAAGAACACCATGGCCATGGTCCAGGCGGTCGCGACGCAGACCATGCGCAACGCGCCGTCGCTGGAGGCGGCCGGCGAGGCCCTGGCCGCGCGGCTTCTGGCGCTCGCGAAGGCGCACGACGTGCTGCTGCAGGGCTCCTTCACCCGGGCTTCCCTGAGCGGCCTGGTCGAGGGGGCCGTGTCGCTCCACGGGGACGGTGTCGCCGGCCGATTCCGCATCGCCGGTCCCGACCTGACGCTCGGCCCCCGGCACGGCATGACCCTGGCGCTGATGCTGCACGAACTCGGGACCAACGCGGCCAAGTACGGCGCGCTGTCGGTGGCCGCCGGCTGGGTCTGCATCACGTGGAACGTGGCCGAGGCGGCGGGCGGCCAGACCCTCCGGTTCCGCTGGGAGGAGAGCGGCGGACCGCCCGTCACGCCGCCGACCCGCACGGGGTTCGGCACCCGGCTCATCGCCCGCAGCCTCGCTCACAGCTTCGGCGGCACCGCCCACATGAGCTACCCGCGCGAGGGCGCGGTGCTGACCTTCGAGGCGCCCCTCGACGCGGTGATGGTGGCCTGATGCGGCTGCGCGGCGCTAGGCGCTCAGCCGCGTCTCCGCCTGCAGGTCCCGCAGGGCCGCGACCGTCCGGTCGCGCAGGGTCCTGAGATCCACCAGCGATCGGGTCAGATCGTTGCCCGCCATGGCCGATTCCTCGAGGCCGCGGCAGGCCTGGGAGAGTTCGGCGCAGCCGAGCATGCCGGACATCGAGACCAGCGTGTGCGCCTCGCGGCCGTAATCGTCATTGGCACGATCCGGCCCCTCGAAGGCGGTCGTGAGGCTGACGACGAACCGGTCGAGGATGCGGACGAGCTTCTCCGTGCCGATCACGGCCGTGAGTTCCTCGAGCGCGTCCCGGTTCACCAGGGAGTGCGACACCGTCGGTCTCCAAGTACGGATCCGCGACAGCGATCCGAGAGAGGCGCGCAACCAAGGCGCCGCACAACGGCCAAGTTTGCAGCGAAGTGTTTACACCGCCTTGCGTCAGCTTTTCAACGAAGCGCGACCGTCTCCCGGTCTTCGCAGGATTGACCCCGGCGCATGGATCGGCCGTCGCGGCGGCGAAAGACTGGTCAGGAACGAACATCGGACGCGGCGCGTCGCGAAGGACCGAAGCGTCGCAATGGGCATTGCGAATCAGTTCGGCCTCTCCTAGCCTCGCAGGCCTGTCGCGCTCGCATCAGGGAGGGAGCTGCATGATCGCTGTGTTGGCTACTCTCCGAGCAGGACTTGTCGGCGCCCCCGCGCGGGTCGGCTAGCCGCCTCCCGCTCTCGCCCGGCCCTGCCGCCCGGCGCCTCTGAACCCAGTCCCGTCTGACTACGCCGGCGCGCATCGTTCGCGATGGGACGCCCGCGTCACCCGGAGCCGACGCTTTCCCTGCGTCGGGCACTCGCATGTCTCTGTCGTCTCCCCGGAAGCCGGACGCGGTCCGTCGCGTCCTGACCTTCGTCGTCCGCAGTTGGCGCAGGCGCTGGCCTCTCGTCGCCGGCCTCACCGGCGCGATCACGCTCGCGACCTTGGCGGAAGTGCTGCTGCCGCTCTACGCGGGCCGCCTGGTCGACGCGCTGTCCGGGAGCGATCGCCGCGCCGCGCTGGACGCGGCTTGGCCGGCCTTCCTGGCGATGACCGGGCTCGGCCTCGCCACCGCGCTGCTGCGGCACGTCGCCTGGAGCCTCGTGGTGCCGCTCTCCCTGCACACCATGAGCGACATCGTCCGCAACGGCTTCGCCCGCGTACAGCGCTTCTCGACCGAGTGGCACGCCAACACCTTCTCGGGCTCGACCGTCCGGAAGATCTCGCGCGGCATGTGGGCGATCGACGGGCTCAACGACACGCTGCTGCTGTCGCTCCTGCCCTCGCTCGTCGTCCTCGTCGGCACGGCCCTCGTGCTCGGCCTGCACTGGCCGGCCCTGGGCGCGACGGTCGCGATCGGCGCGGGCGCCTACGTCGGCGCGACCGTGCTCCTCGCGACCCGCGTCATCGCGCCCGCGGCCGCCCTCTCGAACGCCCTCGACACCCGCCTCGGCGGCGCGCTGAGCGACGCGATCGGCAACAACGCGGTCGTCAAGGCCTTCGGCGCGGAGGATCGGGAGGAGGCGCGGCTCGGCCGGCTGCTGGCGAAATGGCAGCGGCGGACCCGGCGCACGTGGATGATCGTCACCTGGGGCGGCACCGGCCAGCTCGGGCTGCTGCTCGTCCTGCGCACCGCCATCGTCGCCATCGCCCTGTGGCTGTGGTGGCGGGAGCGGGCGAGCCCGGGCGACGTCGCCTACGTCCTGACCTCGACCTTCGTGGTGCACGGCTACCTTCGCGACATCGGCAGCCACATCAACCACCTGCAGCGGGCCATCAACGAGATGGAGGAGCTGGTCGCCCTGGAGGCCGAACCCGTCGGCGTCGCGGACCGGCCCGGCGCGGTTCCGCTCGCGGTCGCGGGCGGGGCGATCCGCTTCGAGACCGTGCGCTTCCACTACGGCGACCACACGCGGCCGCTGTACGACGGGCTGACCGTCGCGATCCCGGCCGGCCAGCGCGTCGGCCTGGTGGGGCGCTCGGGCTCCGGCAAGACGACCTTCGTCAAGCTGATCCAGCGGCTCTACGACGTGTCGGGCGGGCGCGTGACGATCGACGGGCAGGACGTGGCGTCGGCGAGCCAGGCGAGCCTGCGGGCGCAGGTCGCCATCGTGCCCCAGGAGCCGGTGCTGTTCCACCGCTCCCTGGCCGAGAACATCGCCTACGCCCGGCCCGGCGCCTCGGCGCTCGACATCGAGCGGGCGGCGCGCCTCGCCAACGCGCACGACTTCATCGCGCGGCTGCCGAAGGGCTACGCCACGCTGGTGGGCGAGCGCGGGGTCAAGCTGTCAGGCGGCGAGCGCCAGCGGGTGGCGCTGGCCCGCGCCTTCCTGGCGGACGCGCCGATCCTGATCCTC
Organism: Methylobacterium sp. NMS14P; assembly: GCF_028583545.1. Taxonomy (NCBI): domain Bacteria; kingdom Pseudomonadati; phylum Pseudomonadota; class Alphaproteobacteria; order Hyphomicrobiales; family Methylobacteriaceae; genus Methylobacterium; species Methylobacterium sp. NMS14P. The sequence goes on from NZ_CP087106.1 coordinate 3,831,927, forward strand.
GACGAGGCGACCTCGAGCCTGGACTCGGAATCGGAGGCGCTGGTGCAGGAGGCCATGACGCGGCTGATGCGCGGGCGCACCGCCATCGTCATCGCCCACCGGCTGTCGACGGTGCGGGCCCTCGACCGCATCCTCGTCTTCGACCGCGGTCGCGTCGTCGAGGACGGGCCCCACGCCGCCCTGCTGCGCCGCCCGCACGGGGCGTACCGCGCCCTGTTCGAGCGGCAATCCGACCTCGCCGAGAGTGCGTGAGGGTCCTGTTCGTCTGCGGCCGGGCGCGCGCCCGCAGCCCGACCGCGGAACAGATCTTCGCGCGCCGGCCCGGGATCGAGACGGCCAGCGCGGGGGTGTCCCCCGACGCCGACGAGCCGGTGGACGCCGATCATCTCGCCTGGGCGGAGATCGTCGTCGTCATGGAGCGCGCGCATCGGCGCAAGCTGATGCGCCGCTTCGGGGCCGCCCTGCGCGGGACCCGCCTCGTCTGCCTCGACATCCCCGACGCGCACGACGTCATGGCGCCGGCGCTGGTGGCGCTGCTGAACGCGCGCGCCGGCCGCTTCCTGCCGCGCTGAGCCTCCGCGGCCGCCCCGGTGCCGCCCCGGGTGCCGCCGCCCGCCGCATTGCCGTTTTTTAATCCTTCGGTCATGCGACCAAATGATGGCTGATCTATTATCTGAACACGTAATGAATGAGGCCAATGCAGATGAAGGCCTCATCTCCGGCACTAGAGGGAGATATTGTTATGTCCTATCGCAAATCTATGGCTGCGGCTCTCGTGCTCACCACAATCCTCGGTGGAACTGCCTACGCGGCGGAGCAGGCCGTCCAGACCAACGGCACGCAGATCAGCGCGAGCCAGGCGGCGGTCGACAAGGATGTCGGCAAGCTCTCGAAGGACGGCGCACAGGGCTTCAGAGATCTTCAGCTCACCCGCCTCGCGATCTTCGAGGCCAATCCCGGCCAGGCCAAGGACATGATCGCCAAGACGCAGGCCGCCTTCGCCAAGGCCAAGACCGACGACGCGGTCTTCACCAAGGCCGAGGCCGACTTCAAGTCCCCGGCCGACATGGCCGCCCACAAGGCGAATGCGCCGAGCGACAAGGCCGACACCAGGGCCGATACCAAGACGGCCTCCAAGGAGCAGGTGGCCTGGGTTCCGGTCGACGCGCAGCTGACCCTCGGCGACGACTTCGTGGCCACGCCCGCCAAGGCTTCCGCGGTCACCGAGGCGAACAAGAATCTCGCTCAGGGCGACCAGAAGGGTGCCCTGGAGAAGCTCAAGCTCGCCCACGTCGACGTCAATTTCACCATGGCGGTCCTGCCCCTGAACAAGACCATCACCGACGTCGATCAGGCGGCGACGCTGATCAATCAGGGCAAGTATTACGAGGCCAACGCCGCCCTGAAGTCGGCCCAGGACAACATGCGCTTCGACGTGATCGATGCGGTCGCGGTGCCCCAGAAGGCGACCGCCGCCACGGCCGACAAGGGCGCGCCGCAGGCGACCGGCACGACGGCGGGTGCCAAGACCGGCAAGTGACCGACCGCTGACGACGGCCGCGCCTGACGGATCTCGGGCGCGGCCCGGTCGGCGCACAGGAGGGAGGGTCGCGTGCGGCGATTCTGGATCTCGACCATCCTGGGACTCGAACTGCTCCTCGGCGGGACCCTGGCGGCCTCCGCCCGGACGGTGGGGGTTCCGGACTTCAACATCCGGGCGATCTGCGCGCCGGAGCACCGGGCGGGATCCACCGCCGTCGACCGGGCGAGCTACCGCGGTTGCCTGTCCGACGAGGCCGCCGCGCGGCGCACCCTGATCAAGCGCTGGGCGACGTTCGACGTGGCGGAGCGCCGGACCTGCGCGACGGAGAGCCAGATCGGCGGCGCCCCGTCCTACGTGGCGATGCTGACCTGCGTGCAGCTCGGAAGCGACGCCCTGCCGATCAACCCGTCGGGCCAGCCCTGAGATGAGACTATCCGCGCGACGGATCGCACGTCCGTGATCCGCGCATGAGGAACCGGCGGCATCGCCGAGACGTCCTGCAATGTCGATCAAGTGGAGGAGGCATCATGTTCAAGACTACGGCGCGCGCTGCTCTTTGCCTGGCCTGTCTCTGGTCGGTGACGCCGGCCCTGGCAGCCCCGAAGGAGATGCCGCAGGGCAAGCGCGACGAGATGTCGATGAAGGACACCAAGCACGAAGTGGTGATGCAGCGGAAGGAGAATAAGGAAGCCAACAAGAACGTCGACAGCCTCATCACGAACCGCAAGTGAGCGCGCGCGCCGACGACTGATCGATAGTTCATCCGAGAGGGGTGCCGGACGCAGCGCCCCTCTCCCAGCGGTCCCGGGCCCGGCCCGGGACCGTTCGCGCGCGTCGCCCCGTCACCGTGGGACCCGCGCAGTCTTCGCGTGGTCGGGGACCGGGCAATGGCTTAGGAACGGGGTCCGGGCGCGCGCCGCCGCAGGAGCCAGCGCCATGCCGGGTCGGACATCGCCGTGACGGCCTACAGCCTGCGCGCCCGGCTGCTCGCGCTCTGGGTCCTGCTGGTCGCCTCCGCGGCCGCCACCGCCTACCTGATGCTCGGCGTCTACGACCAGTCGACGGGCGTCCAGGTGGCGCAGGCCGATCTCGCGGTCGGGCGGGCCTGCCGCGAGATCATCGACCGGTACGCCGCCCTCGTGCGCGCGCGGGGCAAGGGCGTCGGGGAGGCCGACCTCGTCGGCACCCTGTCGACCGCGCTGGCGCGCTTCCCGGGCCTCGAGGGCGGAATCTGGAGCGCCGCGCGCGGGTCGGTGGCCTACGCCTATCCGACCTACGAGGGATCCGGGCCGAAGACCGACTTTCCGGCGGCCGAGCGCGACGCCATCGCGGCGCTGAACGCGCAGGCGCTGCGGGTCGACCACGCGGTCTCGGAGCGGCGGCCGAGCCGGACCCAGGTCCTGATGCTCCAGGCCTGCCCCCTGCACGGGCCGGAGGCCGGCCTGACCGCGTGGTCGATGACGCGCGCGCACGTCAACGACGGCCCGACCTACACGCGCTTCCTCGCGGGCCTCGGCTTCCTCGCCGCCACGGTGCTCGGATCGGCCGCGTTCCTGAGCTGGTTCCTGTACGGGTTCTCCGGGCGGATCGCCCGGCTGGAGGCCGCGCTCGCCGCGCCGCGCCCGGACGGCCAGGACCTGCCCCATCTCGACCGCACCGGCGAGCGCGAGCTCGACCGGCTGGTGGACGCCCTCAACGCCGCCGGCGGGCGGCTGCGGGAGGCGCAGGCGCGCATCGTGGCGACCGAGCGCCTGGCCGCCGTCGGCCGGCTGGCGGCGAGCATCGCCCACGAGATCCGCAACCCCATCGCGGCGATGCGGCTGAAGGCCGAGAACGCCCTGGTCAGCGGCGATCCGCACCGCGCCGCCGCCGCCCTCGAGGCGGTGCTCGGCCAGATCGCCCGGGTCGACACGCTGCTGCGCGACCTCCTCAACCTGACGCAGGCGCGGCCGCTCAACCGGATGCCCGCGCCGGTGGCGCCGCTCCTGACCGAGTGCGCGCACCTGCACGAGGACCTGGCGAGCGCGCGGTCGGTCCGGATCGCGGTCGCCGCCGACGGGCTGCCCGCCGCGGACCATCCGCATCTCGACCGGGCGCAGATCGCCCGGGCCGTCGACAACCTGCTGCTGAACGCCCTGCAGCACGCGCCGCCGGGCGGCCGGATCCGCCTCGGTGCCGAGCGGGTGACCGTCGACGGCGCGCTGCGGCTGCGCCTCAGCGTCGCCGACACCGGTGCCGGGGTCGATCCGGCGATCCGCGCCAGCCTGTTCGAGCCCTTCGTCACCGGCCGGCCCGACGGGACCGGCCTCGGGCTCGCGATCGTGCGCGAGATCGCCCGGGCGCATCGGGGCGAGGCGAGACTGGTCGAGGGCGCGCCGGAGACCACCTTCGTCCTGGATCTGCCATGGCAACCATCCTGATCGTCGACGACGACAGAGCCCTGCGCGACGGGCTCGCCGAGACGGTGACCGACCTCGGGCACACCGCGCTCCCGGTCGCCTCCGGCTCGGAGGCGCTGGCGCGGCTGGGCGAGGGTCCGGTCGCTGCGGTGCTCCTCGACCTGCGCATGCCCGGCGCCCTCGACGGCATGGCCACGCTAGAGCGGATCCGCGCCCTGCCGGAGCCGCCCCCCGTGACGGTGCTGACGGCCTTCGCGAGCCCGGCCAACACCATCGAGGCGATGCGCCTCGGGGCGCACGACCACCTGACGAAGCCGATCGGCCGGGCCGACCTCGCCGCCGTCCTCGACGCGATGCTGCGCGACGCGCGCTCCGATCCCGGCAGCGCCGCCCCGCCGCCGGGCCATCCCGTCCTGATCGGGTCGAGCGCGGGCATGCGCAAGGTCCAGAAGACCATCGGCCTCGTCGCCGACAGCGCGTCCACGATCCTGATCCAGGGTGAGACCGGCACCGGCAAGGAGGAGGTCGCCCGGGCCCTGCACGCCTTCTCGCGGCGCCGCGCGCGGCCGTTCGTCCCGGTGAACTGCGCGGCGATCCCCGCCGAGGCCCTGGAGAGCGAGCTCTTCGGCCATGTCCGGGGCGCCTTCGCGGGGGCGACCTCCGACCGCGCCGGCGCCTTCCACGAGGCCGAGGGCGGCACCCTGTTCCTGGACGAGATCGGCGACATGCCGGCGGCGATGCAGGCCAAGATCCTGCGGGTGATCCAGGACTGCGTCGTGACCCCGCTGGGGGGCCGGTCCGCCAGGGTCGACGTCCGCCTCGTGGCGGCGACGCACCGCGACCTGCCGGCGCTCGTCGCCGAGGGCGGGTTCCGCGCCGACCTGTACTACCGGCTGAACGTCGTGCCGATCGCCCTGCCGCCCCTGCGCGAGCGCCTGGCCGACATCGTGCCGCTCGCCGAGCACTTCCTGGTTCCCTCCGGCAAGCGCCTGAGCGGCGGCGCCGCCTCGCGCCTGCTCGCCTACGAGTGGCCCGGCAACGTCCGCGAGCTGCGCAACGTCGTGGAGCGGGCCGCCGTGCTGGTGCGCGGCGGCACGATCGCCGCCGAGGCCATCGATCTGCCCGCCGCGCGGCCCGAGCGGCGCGGCGACGACGCGTTGGCCGACTGGCTCGCCGGCGACCTGCCCGGGGCCGTGGCCCGCCTGGAGCGGACCATGATCGCCGCCGCGCTCCGCGAGGCCGACGGCAACCGCGCCCGGGCGGCCCGCCGGCTCGGCATCCAGCGGCAGCTGCTCTACGCCAAGATCGAGCGCTACGGCCTCGCCGCGCCGGGGACCGATCTGTCGGAAGAGACGACAGATGCTGTCGGAAATCCCGACGCTTCGGCGGGCACCGACCCGGCCTGACGACTGCACCGGCCGGAGAATCGTTCACATCCGGCGTGAGGTCCCGGCGGCGCGGGAACCGATGGCGCGCGCGGGCGTCGAGCCCCGCGTGCGACGGTGCGGCCCGGATCGGGGCCGCGCCGTCCGTCGGTCGGGGGATCGCGGCAGGATGAACAGGATCGAGACGGGCGCCCGCGGCGCCGGCAGCCGGACGCCCTCGGCCAAGGCCCTGCGCGGCCTCGACGCGCTCAACTTCTTCCTGGCCGACGTGCGCGACGGCCTCGGCCCCTACCTCGCCATCTACCTGATCGCCGTGCGCGGCCCGGACCAGGGCTGGAACGAGGCCACCACCGGCCTCGTGATGACCATCGCGGGCATCCTCGGCCTCGTGGCGCAGACGCCCGCCGGCGCGCTGATCGACGCCACCAACCACAAGCGCGCGGTGGTCATCGGCGGCGCGATCGCGGTGACGGCCAGCTGCCTCGTCCTGCCGTTCATCACGAACTTCTACCTCGTCACCGCCACGCAATCGATCGCCCACGTCGCCGGGACGATCTTCCCGCCGGCGCTCGCCGCGATCACGCTGGGCCTCGTCGGGCCGAAGATGTTCGCCAAGCGGATCGGCCGCAACGAGGGCTTCAACCACGCCGGCAACGCGGTCTCCGCCGCTCTCGCGGGCGGGCTCGCCTACTTCTTCGGGCCGGTCGTGGTGTTCTGGCTGATGGGCATCCTGGCGGCGCTGTCGATCGGCGCCATGCTGCTGGTGCCGGCCGACGCCATCGACAACGACCTCGCCCGGGGCATGACCGAGGCGGAGGAGCAGGCGCATGAGAAGCCCTCCGGCCTCGCCACCCTGCTGCAGAACCGGGCGCTCCTGATCTTCGCGGTGCTCTGCGCGATCTTCCACCTCGCCAACGCGGCGATGCTGACCTCGGTGGGCCAGCTCCTGACGCACATCTCGGGCAAGGACCACGCGACCTCGCTGATCGCGGTCTGCATCGTGGCGGCGCAGTGCGTGATGGTGCCGGTGGCGATCTTCGTGGGCGCGAAGGCCGACGTGATCGGCCGCAAGCCGATCTTCCTCACCGCCTTCGGCATCCTGGCGCTGCGCGGCGTCCTCTACACGCTGTCGGACAACCCGTTCTGGCTGGTGGGCGTCCAGCTCCTCGACGGGATCGGCGCCGGCGTCTACGGCGCGCTGTTCCCGATCGTCGTCGCCGACCTGACCCGCGGCGGCGGTCGGTTCAACGCGGCGCAGGGTGCCGTGGCGACGGCCCAGGGGATCGGCGCCTCCCTGAGCGCGACCCTCGCCGGCGTGATCATCGTGTCGGCGGGTTACTCCACCGCCTTCCTGGCGCTGGCGGCCATCGCGGCGCTCGGCTTCGTCCTCTACTTCGCGCTGATGCCCGAGACCCGCGACGCGGTGCGCGCGGGCAGCGAGCCCGAGAGCGGCGCCGGCATGCCGCCGGCCGTTCCGGCGAGCGCCTGAGCGCCGCGATCGGATCCGGAGGTCGGGCTCAGGACGCGGCAGCCAGCTCCGGCGCGGCCTGGCTCGGCACGACTTCGCCTGACCCGAGTTGGGGCGGCACGGTCGCCTCCGGCGGGGCCTTGCGCGAGACGTAGTAGATGTCGACGGCGCGCCAGAACGCCCCCTGCTCCTCCATCGAGCGGCGCGCGAGGGATTTCTCGAGGATCGACATCGCGGCCCGCGCGGGCTCGCTCCGCTCGAGTTCCTCGAGCAGGCCGGCGAGATGCAGCATGGGGTCTACCTCCGAGCGGACAGCAACCCCGACTAACGCCCGAGCTTGCGTAACGATCCGTCGCGCCCTGCACGTCGGCGCCCTGCATGATCCTTGCCTCGGGCCGAGGCGCGGCTACCATCCCCGCGGCGAGTCCCGCTCGCTCTCCCGTCAACCGTCGAGGATCTCCGATGTTCTCCTGCCGAAGCGGCGCGGCTCTTCCCCTGCGCGGAGCGGTCTTCGCCCTGGCCCTGGCCAGCGGATTCGGGGCGGCGCCCCTCGTGGCCCGCGAGATGCCCGAGGCCGGCACCGCCGCCGCGGTGAAGAAGCCGAACGTGGTGATCCTCGCCACCGGCGGCACGATCGCCGGCGCCGGCGCCGATGCCGCCAACAGTGCCACCTACACGGCCGCCAAGGTGCCGGTCGACAAGCTGATCGCCGCCGTGCCGCAGGTGAACACCATCGCGAACGTCCGCGGCGAGCAGGTCTTCCAGATCGCCTCCGAGAGCTTCACCGACGCGCAGCTCGTCCAGCTCGGCAAGCGCGTGTCGCAGCTCCTGAAGCAGGACGACGTCGACGGCGTCGTCGTCACGCACGGGACCGACACCCTCGAGGAGACCGCGTTCTTCCTCGACCTCGTGGTGAAGAGCGACAAGCCGATCGTGGTGGTCGGCTCGATGCGGCCGGGCACGGCGATCTCGGCCGACGGCGCCCTCAACCTGCTCGACGCCGTCACGGTCGCCGCCAGCAAGGAGGCGATCGGCCAGGGCGTCACCGTGACGATGAACGACTACATCCAGTGCGGCCGCGACGTGAACAAGCGGACCAACATCGTGCCCAGCGCCTTCTACAGCCAGTGGGGCCCGCTCGGCATGGTGGTCGAGGGCAAGACCTACTTCTTCCGCTCGCTGACGAAGCGGCACAACATGAGCTCCGAGTTCGACATCGACCAGATCGACAGCCTGCCGCTGGTCGGCATCGTCTACGGCTCGGGCAACATGATCCCGGGCGTCTACGACGCCGAGCTCCAGGCCGGCGCCAAGGCGATCGTCAACGCCGGCACCGGCAACGGCTCGGTGCCGGGCTACCTCGTCGACAAGCTCAAGGACATCCGGTCCAAGGGCGCCGTCGTGATCCGCTCGTCGCGGGTGCCGGACGGCTTCGTCCTGCGCAACGCCGAGCAGCCCGACGACAAGTACGACTGGGTGGTCGCCCACGACCTCAACCCCGCCAAGGCCAAGATCCTGGCCGCCGTGGCGCTCACCAAGACCAGCGACACCAAGGAGCTGCAGCGCATCTTCTGGGAGTACTGAGTCCGGGGACGGGCCGGGCCTCCGAGGGTCGACCCCGTCCTGAGGCGTGCCGACGTCGGGCGTCCGGGCAGAGGCGTGCGGTCACCGTCTTGGCGAGCGCGGCGAGGCAATCCAGGGTCGCGCTGCCCTGGGTCACTTCGCTCCGCTCGCGACGACGCGGCGGGCGGACCTCGCGGCGTCGCCGGCGCCCGTCCCGGGTTACATCCCGCGGCGCACCCCTTAGATACCGGCCACCGACGCGGCCGCGCGGCCGATCCCGAATCGCGGCATCGGCCCTGCGCCCGTCGGCACCGAGCCTGGAGGAACGAGCATGACCGAGCTTCATCCCGAGGTCGCGGCGGTCACCGAGCGCGTCGTGGCGCGCTCCCGCGAGACCCGGCGCGCCTATCTCGACCTGATCGCCCGCGAGCGCGAGGCGGGGGTCCGGCGCGGCAAGCTCGCCTGCGGCAACCTCGCCCACGGCTTCGCGGCGTCCGGCGAGGACAAGGCGGCGATCCGCGACGAGCGGACGGTGATGAACGTCGGCATCGTCACCGCCTACAACGACATGCTCTCGGCCCATCAGCCCTACGGGCGCTACCCGGAGCAGATCAAGCTGTTCGCCCGGGAGCGCGGCGCCACCGCGCAGGTCGCGGGCGGCACGCCGGCCATGTGCGACGGCGTCACCCAGGGCCAGAGCGGCATGGAGCTGTCGCTGTTCTCCCGGGACACGATCGCGCTCTCCACCGCGGTCGCGCTGAGCCACGGCATGTTCGACGGCGCGGCGCTGCTCGGCATCTGCGACAAGATCGTGCCGGGCCTGCTGATCGGGGCGCTCCGCTTCGGCCACCTGCCGACGATCCTGATCCCGGCCGGCCCGATGCCCTCCGGCCTCGCCAACAAGGAGAAGCAGCGGATCCGCCAGCTCTACGCCGAGGGCAAGGTCGGCCGGGCGGAGCTGCTCGAATCCGAGTCGGCCTCCTACCACGCGGCCGGGACCTGCACGTTCTACGGCACCGCGAACTCGAACCAGATGATGATGGACATGATGGGCCTGCACATGCCGGGCGCGTCCTTCATCAATCCCGGCACGAAGCTGCGCCAAGCCGTGACCCGGGCGGCGATCCACCGGCTCACCGAGATCGGCGGCGCCGGCAACGATTACCGGCCCCTCGGCCTCTGCGTCGACGAGAAGGCGATCGTGAACGCCGCGGTCGGCCTGCTCGCCACGGGCGGATCGACCAACCACGCGATCCACCTGCCGGCCATCGCGCGCGCGGCCGGCATCGTCATCGACTGGGAGGACATCGACCGCCTCTCCAGCGCCGTGCCGCTGATCGCCCGCGTCTACCCGAACGGCGCCGGCGACGTGAACCATTTCCACGCCGCGGGCGGCATGAGCTTCGTGATGGCGGCGCTGCTCGACGCGGGCCTCCTGCACGACGACATCCTGACCGTGGCGGGCCAGTCGCTGCGCGACCACGCCCGCGACCCGAAGCTGGACGGCGAGGAGCTGGTCTTCGAGGACGCGGTGCCGGAGAGCCTCGACGACACGATGCTGCGTCGTCCCGGCAACCCGTTCCAGCCCGACGGCGGCATGCGGCTCGTGAGGGGCAATCTCGGCCGGGCGACGTTCAAGACCAGCGCCGTGGAGGAGCATCGCCGCACCATCGAGGCCCCGGCCCGGGTCTTCTCCGACCAGGACGAGGTGCTGAAGGCCTTCAAGGCCGGCGAGCTGGAGCGGGACGTCGTCGTCGTGGTCCGGTTCCAGGGCCCGAAGGCCAACGGCATGCCCGAGCTGCACAAGCTCACCCCGCCGCTCGGCGTGCTGCAGGATCGCGGCCACAAGGTCGCGCTGGTGACGGACGGGCGCATGTCGGGGGCGTCGGGCAAGGTCCCGGCCGCCATCCACCTGAGCCCCGAGGCGCTCGGCGGCGGCCCGATCGGACGGATCCGCGACGGTGACATCGTCCGCCTCAGCGCCGCCGATGGGCTGCTGCAGGTTCTGGTCGACGACGCGGAATTCGCGGCCCGCCCCGAGGCCGAGGCGCCGGAGCCCGCGCAGGGCACCGGGCGGGAGCTGTTCGCGTTCATGCGTCACGGGGCCGACACGGCGGAGCGTGGCGCCTCGGCGATGCTCGCCGCCGCCGGCCTCTGAAACCAGCAGGGAGTTGCCGACCATGAACGATCTGACCAGCATCGACGCGCTGATGCGCTCCGTGCCCGTCATTCCGGTCCTGGTGATCGACGACGCGGCCCAGGCGCGGCCCATCGCCGAGGCCCTGGTGAGGGGCGGACTGACCGCCCTGGAGGTCACCCTGCGCACCCCGGCCGCCCTCGACGTCATCCGGGAGATGACCCGGGTCGAGGGCGCGGTGGTGGGCGCCGGGACGGTCCTCAACCCGCGCGATCTCGAGAAGGCCCTGGCGGCGGGGGCCGAGTTCATCGTCTCGCCGGGCCTCACGGAGCCGCTGACCGACGCCGCCAAGGCCAACGGCGTGCCCTACCTGCCCGGCGTCGCCACGGCGGCCGACATCATGCGCGGCCTCGACCACGGGCTCGACCGGTTCAAGTTCTTCCCGGCCGAGGCCGCGGGCGGGATCAAGGCGCTGAAGGCGCACGCGGCGGTGTTCGGCGCGGTGCGGTTCTGCCCGACGGGCGGGATCACCGAGGCGACCGCTCCCGACTGGCTGGCGATCCCGTCCGTGCTCTGCGTGGGCGGCAGCTGGGTGGTGAAGCCCGGCGCCCCCGACCCGGCGGCGATCGAGCGGGCGGCCCGGGCCGCCGCTGGGTTGCGGACGGCGTAAGCCTCACGATCGACGTCCTTGCGAGCCAAGCGAGGCAACCCAGGGTCGCGCCACATCTCCAGGATGTCGCGCTGCCCTGGGTCACTTCGCTGCGCTCGCGATGACGGAGAGGGCACGGCCCCCTCCCCGCAGAGAGAGGTGGGAGCTGTTGCAGCCCCTCACTCCGCCGGCAGCGGCTGCCTCTGCACCCGCGGGACGAACACGCCGCTCTCCGGCTCGAGGGCGATGCGCCGGTCGTGGAAGGCGTCCAGCGTCGAGCGGTGGCCGATCGACACGATCGTCGTGCCGGGAAGCCGCTCGCGCAGCATCCGGTAGAGGGCCGCCTCCGAGGGCTCGTCGAGGGAGGCCGTCGCCTCGTCGAGGAACAGCCATTCGGGCTTCGCCAGCAGCGCGCGGGCGATGGCCAGCCGCTGCTGCTCGCCGCCCGACAGCCGCCGCTCCCAGGTGTCGGTCTCGTCGAGGTGGTCGACGAGGTGGGTGAGCTGGGCGGCCGTCAGGGCATCCTTGATCGCCGTGTCCGGGAACTGGTCGGTGGTATTCGGGTAGACCACGGCGCCGCGCAGGGTCCCCTGCGGGATGTAGGGTCGCTGCGGCAGCAGCAGGGCCGACTGACCGGCGGGCACGTCGACCCGGCCCTTGCCGAACGGCCAGATCCCCGCGATCGCCCGGAACAGGGTCGACTTGCCCGAGCCGGAGGGACCCGTGACCAGGGTCGCGCCGCCGCGCGGCAGGGTCAGCGCGTCGGCGGTGACGATCGGCTTCCCGTTGGGAAGGGCGAGAACGAGGCCGCGCGCGGTGACGTCGCCGCTGCTCTCGTTGCCCTGGACGAGCCCGTAGCCGGCCGATTCCAGCGCCTCGGCCTTGGTCATGGCCCGGCGGAAGGAGCCGAGACGGTTGGTGTTGGCCTTGTAGGCCGCCAGCGTCGTGTACGAATCGACGAAGAACGACAGCGAGCTCTGCACCTGGCTGAAAGCCTGGGAGGTCTGCTGGAGCGCGCCCAGCGTGATCTTCTTGGCGAAGAAGGAGGGCGCGGCCAGCACCATCGGGAAGATCACGCTCGCCTGCCGGTAGCTGAACGTGAAGGCGATCAGCTTGATGCGGCGGAAGATGATCCCGACGTAGTTGTCGATCACGCTGTGGAACAGCGTCGAGAGCCGCGAGGCCTCCGCGCGCTCGCCGCGCAGCAGGGCGATCTGCTCCGAGTAGATGCGGTTCCGCGCCAGCGCGAAGCGGAAATTCGCCTCGACCTGCTCCTGCCGGAAGTCGAGCCCGATGAGCGGTCGGCCGATCAGGTGGGTGAGCCACGTGCCGACCACCGCGTAGGCGATCACCAGCCAGACCAGGAAGCCCGGGATCACCGTGTCGGTGAACGGCACGACGAAGTCGCGCGACAGGGTCCAGAGGATCACGATGAACGAGACGAGCTGCGCGGCCTGGCTGAGGAGGCGGATCGACAGCGTCGTGGTCTGAACGATGAAGCTGTTGACGTCGGCCTGGATACGCTGATCCGGGTTGTCCGCCTCCTCGTCGGTGAACGGGATCCGGTAATGCGTGCCGTTGCCGAGCCAGCGCTCGTAGAGGCTGTGGGTCAGCCACGTGCGCCAGCGGATCAGCAGCGAGGAATCCACGAACAGGTCGAACATGCCGATGGCGATGTTCAGCGTGGCGAGCGGGATGAACACCCACAGCAGCTGGTACCAGAACGCGCTCGCGTTGTATTCCTGGAGCGAATTGTACATGTCGCGGTAGAAGAAATTGAACCGCAGCGTCAGCGCCACGTCGGCAAAGTTCACGAAGATCGACAGCGCCACGAGATTGCGGCCGATCCGCCCTTCGGTCGTGCCGAACCAGCGGAACAGGCCGATCTCCTTGGTCGGCTTGTCGCGGTTGGCGAAGTACGGGTCGGCGATGTTGGTGATCGCGCGGATCGGCTCGAGGTGCGAGATGCCGAGCACGATGGCGGCGAAGACCACCGCGCCGGTGGCGGCGAAGGCCGGCGGGAGCAGCGCCGCGATCACCGGCGGCAGCAGCTCCATGGCGGCGATCGTCTTCGATCCGGCGAGCAGCAGGTAGCCGACGCCGTAGACCGAGACGAAGACCTTGAGATAGGCGGAGATGCCGTTCGAGGCGATCAGGATGCCCGCCATGGCGAAGCCGGCGAGGGACACGTAGAGCGGCGGGCTCGGGATTCCGGGAAACGCCAGAAGGATCAGCGCGGCCAGAGCCGTGAGCACGGCCTGGATGCCCAGTCCGGTCCTGAGTGCTGCCACGCGTCGACCCCCATCCGTGCGCGCCCGCTCGGGACGCCGCCGGCGGCCTTGGCCCCGGCAGATGGCCAGATAGTGGCACTATGCCGGCGCTGTCGCGTGAAACTTTGGTCACGTTCCGACGGTGCGGCGATTTACGCGGGTGGCGCGGGCAGGCCGGCTACCAGTTCCACTCCTCGAAGCCGGGCTCGCGGCAATGGTAGCCGATCGGGCATTGCGGGTTGTCGCGCGTCGGGGCGAAGCGCAGCTCGGCGATCTCCGCGCCGGTGCACTGCCCGGGATTGCTGACGAAACGCTCCGGTGCCGTCCCGGCGGCGATGATCACGTCGCCCTCGTTCTTCACCAGGGCCATCGCCTCGGAGCAGGTCATGCGGGCCGTCATCGAGCCGCGCGGCGGCCGCGTCTGCGCACGGGCCTCGACCCCGGCCGCGACGGCGGCGAGGTGGGCGAACAGCAAAGCGAGGGCCAACGGCCTCATCGGGCACGAATTCCGGTACGCACCCGGGAAGAAAGCCCGCGGGTCTGGCGCCATCCTGCACAAGCAGGCCGTCCGAGACTGTCACCGGAATGCGCCACCAAGCCGCTTTCGCCGTCGGACCGCCGCAATCGGCGGATTAGGAGATTCCGGGATTGCCGAAAGCAGCTGTAGATTTGTGATCGTGGACGCCTGCGCGGGCGGCCCCGGCACGACGGCTGGACCGGCCCCCCGGCACGCGTCTCCGGCGCCCCGCGTGCCGGCCGACCGGCGCCGGAGCCAAGGGACCCAGCGATGTCCGCTCTCTCGATCCTCGACATCTCCGCCGTGCGCGCCGCGCCCGTCTCCCGCGAGCCCTACGCCTACACGCTCGGCAACAACGTCCTGAACCCCGACGCGATCGACGACATCCGGCGCGACTTCCCGGACATCGCCAAGCCGGGATACCTGACGGTGGACGAGGTCGCCCTCAAGGGCCGGTTCAAGGCGCTGATCGACGAGCTGGAGAGCGACGCCTTCTCGGAGATCCTCGGCGAGAAGTTCGGCATCGACCTCGTCTCCTGCCCGCGGCTGACCACCATCATGCGCCGCAGCCAGCTGAAATACGGCTCGATCCACACCGACGGCCCGTCGAAGGTGCTCACCCTGCTCGTCTACATGAACGACGCCTGGGACGCCCCGGCGGCCGGCCGCCTGCGGGTGCTCTACGACGGCCGCAACTACGAGCCCTTCGCGGTGGAGGTCCCGCCGACCATGGGCACGATGTTCGCGTTCCTGCGGGCGGACAATTCCTGGCACGGCCACGAGCCGTTCGAGGGCGAGCGGCGCGTGGTGCAGGTGGCGTGGCTCAAGGACGCGTCGGAACTGGAGCGCAAGCGCAAGCGCAACCGGACGGCGCAGTTCCTGAAGGGCATCTTCGGCCGCTGATCGAACGACAAGGGGGGCGGACCATGGGGGCGGTCGTGCTGGCGGATCCGGGCGACGGGGCGCGTTCCGGCTCCTGGCGTCGCCTCGCCTTGCCGACGCTCCTCATCCTCGGCTGGGTGGGCCTGTTCGCCTACAGCGCCGCCTACCTGACCGAGGATCTGCCGTTCCGCCCGTCCATGCCGGAAGCGAGCCCTTCCGCGGAGGGCTCCGCCGGCCCGCGCGCCGCGCGCCGCGTGGTGATGCTCGACGAGCCCGACCAGCCCGCGGCTCCGGCCGACGCGGCCGGCCAGACCGCCATGGCGGCCTCGGCGGCGCCGCCGGCCCCGCAGACTGCCGCGACGGCCACGACGGCCGCGAATGCCCGGTCGGCACCGGCTCCGGGCCCCGCTCCGGCCGCGGCCGAGTATGTCGGCGTCTGGGGCCCGACGCCCGAGGCCTGCGGGGCGCGGTCGCGGCGCCGCGGCTACATCCCGGCCACGATCACGCAGGACCGCGCCCGCGCGGGCCGCACGCTCTGCCTCTTCCACGACCTGCGGCGGAGCGGCGCCGCCTGGGTCACCGCCGCCGAGTGCAGCGATCGCGGCCGCCACTGGTCGTCGCAGGTCCGCCTGCAGGTCGACGGCGAGCACCTGACCTGGTCGAGCAGCCGCGGCACCTCGACCTACATCCGCTGCGGCCGCCGCGCCGGCTGAACGGCGCCGTCACGCCGCCGGATCCACCACCGAGCCCTCGGCCGCGCGCAGGACGATCCGCGCCGCGGCCCGGCTCGGCGTGTCCTCCGCGGCGAGCCGCATCCGCCCGTCGATGCAGCCGAGGGCGGCGAGCTGGGTATCGCGGGCGGCACCGCCGGCCAGGAGCGGCCGCAGGGCGCCCGCGAGGCGCTCCGGGGTGCAGTCGGCCTGGACGAATTCCGGCATCGCGTTCTCGGCGAGGATCAGGTTCGGCAGCACGATGCTCGGGACCTGGATCAGCCGGCGCGCGATGAACTCCTCCGCCCGGGAGACCTTGTAGGCGACGACCATCGGGACGCCCGCGAGCGCCAGTTCCAGCGTGACGGTGCCGGAGGCGGCGAGCGCCGCCCGGGCTTCCCGGAAGGCGGCGTATTTCGGCGCCTCGCCGGTGACGATGCGGGCCGGCACCGCCCAGTCGGCGCAGAGCCGCTCGATCAGGGCCCTGTGCCGGGTCACGGCGGGCAGCACCGCCTCGACCGGCAGGCCCTCGGCGACCCGGGCCAGCGCCGCGCCGAAGACCGGCATCAGCCGCTCGATCTCGGAGCGGCGGGAGCCGGGCAGGACCACCAGGCTGTAGGGACCGGCGTCGCGCCGGTCCTGCTCGGCCGCGCTGGGCCGCAGCTCCGGCAGGCGCTCGATCAGCGGGTGCCCGACATAGGTGCAGGGGGGGCCGCCGAGCCGCAGATGCGCGTCGGGCTCGAAGGGGAGCAGGGCCAGGACGTGGTCGATGAACGGCCGCATGCCCTTCGCCCGCCACGGCCGCCACGCCCAGACGCTCGGCGACACGTAGTCGATGATCGGGATGCCAGGGGCCGCCTTGCGCACCCGCCGCGCCACCGCGTGGGTGAAGCCCGGGCTGTCGATGATCACCAGCACGTCCGGCCGGGCGCGGATCGTCGCCTCGACGGTCTCGCGGATGCGGCGGAGCAGGGTCCGGGCGCGGGCGAGGACCGGCAGGTAGCCCATCACCGCCACGTCATCGAGAGGGAACAGGGACGCGAACCCCGCCTCGGCCATGGCCTCGCCGCCGACGCCGCCGAAGACGGTGTCGGGCGCGGCCTCGCGCAGGGCGCGCATCAGCTTGGCGCCGAGCTGGTCGCCGGAATCCTCGCCGGCCACGAGCCAGATCGTCCGGGGCCGGCCGGTCACGGCGCGCCTCCGTACCCGACCACGAAGAGGCCGAGGCGGTCGGCCTCCGCGGCCGTGGCCGCCCGGTCGATGACCAGGGTCCCGCCCGCCTCCAGGGCGAGGCCGACGCAGCCCGCGCGGGCCGCGTTGCGCACGGTCCGCGCGCCGATGGCCGGAAGATCGATGCGACGGTCCTGGCCGACCTTCGGGGCCTTCACCAGCACGGTGGCGGGCATCGCCCGGCCCAACCCGAGGGGGCGCCGCCCCAGGGCCCGCGCCCGGGCGAGCGTGCGGTCCGTGCCCTCCGGTCCCTCCACCGCGAGGATCCGGTCGCCGGCCAGAACCACCGCCTGCCCCAGATCGTAGGGCGAGAGGGCGTCGAGGACGCCGCGACCGGTGCGGATCGAGGCGGCCGCCTCGGTGTCCGGGACCCGGCGCCCGAGGGGGCCGTGCGGGCAGAGAAGGTCCGGCGCGGCCTCGTGGACGCCGACCACCCGGTGGCCCTCCTCCTCGACCAGCGCGACGGCGGCCCGCAGCAGGCGGTCGTCCCCGCCGCCGGCGATCGCCCGCAGGGCCTCCCGGTTGCGCAGGGCGGCGCCGGCGTTGAAGATCGCGGCCGGGCTCGGGCGGGAGACGCCGCCCGCCGGCACCACGGTCGCCGGTCCCCAGCGCCGCAGCAGCTTCAGGGTGGCCGCGAGATCGAGGAGATCGACCGTGGCGTCGGCGCCGGCGCGCAGGGCAGGCCCGGTGAAGCCGCGCAAGGCGATCACCCGGAAGGGCCGGCGCGCCCGGCGGAGCGACTCGGCGACGAGCTCCGGCAGGCGCCCCGCCCCGGCGATCAGGACCAGGGCCCCCTCGGGGGCGGGATCGGCCTCGGTCACGGCCCGGCCGCTCAGGCGGCGCTGATCGGGGTCGGAACCTCGCGCGGCGTGCAGATCGAGCGCTTGCCGCCGAGGCGGATGAAGTCGAGGATCTCGGCGACCGCCGTGTGGGATTCGAAGGTCGCGGCCACGTCCTCCACCCGCTCCATCAGCGTGCCCTCGGGGGCGAAGAGCAGGCGGTAGGCGCGCCGCAGCGCGTGGATGTCCTCGCGGGCGAAGCCGCGGCGCTGGAGCCCGATGATGTTGAGCCCCGACAGGTAGGCCCGGTTGCCGAGGACCATGCCGTAGGGGATGCAGTCGTTCTCCAGGCCCGACAGGCCGCCCACGAAGGCGTGCGCGCCGACCCGCGCGAACTGGATCACGGCGGCGCCGCCGCCCAGGATCGCGTAGTCGCCGACGCTGCAATGGCCCGCCAGCATGACGTTGTTGGAGAAGATCACGTGGGCCCCGACCCGGCAATCGTGTCCGACATGCGAGTTGGCCAGGAAGGTGCAGTGATCGCCGACCACGGTCTCCAGGCCGCCGCCGCTCGTGCCCGGGTTCATGGTGACGCCCTCGCGGATCAGGCAATCGGCGCCGATCGTCAGGGTCGAGGGCTCGCCCCGGTACTTCAGGTCCTGCGGCTGGTGGCCGATCGACGCGAAGGGGAAGATCCGGGTGCGGGGGCCGACCGTGGTCCGGCCCGCCAGGACCACGTGGCTGATGAGATCGCAGTCCGGGCCGAGCACGACCTCGGGTCCGACGTGGCAGAAGGGGCCGATCCGCGCCCCGTCGCCGATCCGGGCGCCGGACTCGATCACGGCGCTCGGGTGGATGACGGGCGCGGTCACTCCGTCACCAGCATGGCGCTGATCTCGGCCTCGGCGACCAGCGTGCCGTCGACCCGGGCCTCGCCGCGGAACCACCACATGGTCCGGCGCTGGTTCAGCTTCGTCATGTGGAAGCGCACCTGGTCGCCGGGGGTGACGGGCTTGCGGAACTTGCACTTGTCGATAGTCATGAAGAACACCTGCTTGGTGTTCCGCCCGTCCGCCCGGATGTGGCGGCAGCAGATGGCGCCCGCCGTCTGCGCCATGCCCTCGATCAGGAGCACGCCCGGGAAGACCGGCATGTCGGGGAAATGGCCCATGAACTGCGGCTCGTTGGCCGTGACGTTCTTGATACCGACGCAGGATTCGTCGCGGTCGATCTCGACGATGCGGTCCACCATCAGGAACGGGTAGCGGTGCGGCAGCAGCTCCAGCAGCGTCTGGATATCGGCTATGCCCAGCTCGGTGCTGGTCTCGCGCGCCGCCTCACTCATCGAAATCCGCACCTCGACTTGCCGCTTTCGGCGGCCCGCAATCCGGCCGCCTTCGGCGTGCCGACCGCCCTCTTCGGAAGAAATCACCGGAAGCGCAAGGCCTTCCCGGTCAGGCGTCGTCTGCCGCGGGGTCCTTGCCCGAGCGTTCGGCGAGGCGCGCGAGCGTCGTCAGCTCGCGGAACCAAGCCCGCACCGGCTTGGCCGGCGTGCCGCCCCAGCGGCTTCCCGGCGGCACGTCGCGGTTGACGTTGGACGAGCCGGCGATCTGCGCGCCGCGGCCGATGCGCAGGTGGCCGACGACGCCGACCTGCCCACCGAGGACGACGTAGTCCTCCAGCGTGGTCGAGCCCGAGATGCCGACCCCCGACACGATGACGCAGTGGCGCCCGATCACGACGTTGTGGGCGATCTGCACGAGGTTGTCGATCTTGGTGCCCTCCCCGATCACCGTGTCGCGCGAGGCGCCGCGGTCGACCGTGGTGTTGGCGCCGATCTCGACGTCGTCCTGGACGATGACGCGCCCGACCTGCGGAACCTTGAGGTGGGTGGCGCCCATCGCGAAGCCGAACCCGTCCTGCCCGAGCCGCGCGCCGGGATGGAGGATCACCCGGTTCCCGAGGAGCGCGTGGCTCAGGGTCGTGCCGGCGCCGATCGCGCAGTCGCGCCCGATCCGGACGCCCGGTCCGATCACGGCGTTCGGCCCGATCACCGTCCCGGCGCCGATCTCGGCCCCCGGCCCGATCACCGCGCCGGGATCGACCGTGACGCCGTCCTCGAGCCGGGCCTCGGGATGGACGTGGGCGCCGGAGGCGACGCCGCGGACCGCGAACTGGGAACCGGGACGCAGGGCGTCCGGGTGCAGGCGGCCGAGCAGGGCCGCGTAGGCGCGGTAGGGATCGCGGCTGACGAGGCCGACCGTGCCGGCGGGACAGCGGGCCGCGAAGCGGGGCGAGACGAGGCAGACGCCCGCCCGCGTCGCCGCGAGGGCGTCGCCGTAGCGGGCATTGTCCATGTAGGCGAGGTGGTCCGGACCGGCACTCTCCAGGGAGGCCGCGCCGATGACCCGGCGATCCGGATCAGCCCCCTCGGGAAGGCCGGTGCCGGCGGCCGCCGCGATCTCGGCCAGGGTGAGGCCGGTGGCGGCAGCGGTGAAGAAGACGGGATCTGACATGTTCGACAACGCGCCGGCCGGGGGAATCCGGCCGGCGCGCGGGATTTTTATCAGAAGCGCGAGCCGCCGGAGAAGCGGAACGCCTGGACCTGATCCGCGCCGATATGGCCGAACTTGCCGAGGATCGGGACGAACACCTTCTGACCCTCGTCCTTCGACAGAGCGTAGGCGTAGTCGAACCGGATCGGGCCGAGCGGCGAGTTCCACAGGATGGAGGCGCCGATCGAGGAGCGGATCGCCGCCGTGTCGCGGACGTTCACGCATTCCGGCTCCACGCCGATCGTGAAGGCGTTGAAGTTGCACTTCCCGGTCGTCGGCGAGATGCCGTTGATGAAGGCGTCGCCGTTCACGTTGAAGTTCCGCTGGCCGTGATAGCCGAACAGCGTGCCGGCATCGGCGAAGAGCGCGCCCTTCAGGCCCAGATCGCGCGGCACGAGGGGCAGCGGGAACTGAACTTCGAGGGTGCCGCCGATATAGGTCGAGCCGCCGATCGCGTTCGAGCGGGCGTCGGCGATGCCGACGTCGCGCGGACCGATGCCGTTCGGCGCGAAGCCGCGGACCAGCGACGGGCCGAGGAAGAACTGGTCGGTCACCCGCAGCGGGTCGTTGTTGAGCGACGAGATGTGGCCGCCCTGGAAGCGGATGAAGCCGACCACGTCCTCGAAGATCTCCTTGTAGTACCGCGCGTCGGCGGTCACGCGGAAGAACTTCGAGTCGCCGCCCAGGCCGGCGACGTCGGGCTTCAGCTCGGCGTAGAGGCCGTTGCGCGGCGCGCCGATCACGTCGAGGGTCGAGTAGGCGAGCGTCAGGCCGGCCAGCGAGGTCAGCGTGTTGCCCTGCGAGCCCTTGATGGCGATCGAGGCCTCACCGTCATACGCGCAGTTCGGGTAGATCGACTGGCCGCCGATGTTCCGGCCCGTGTTCGGGTCGATCGTGCCTGCCGCGTAGGTGGCGGTGTAGCCCGGGATCGGGATCGAGCAGTCGTTGTACGGCCGCTTGAGGGTGTTCGGCACCTTCAGCTCGGTGTTGTACAGCGAGTAGCGCAGCGTGATGCCGAACTCCTCGGTGATCGGCAGGCCGAGGCGCAGCTGACCGCCGTACACCGTGGTCTCGTAACGCGAGTACCGGGTCAGGTCGGAGTACTTGTAGAAGGCATCGAAGCCCGCCGCGAGGCGGTAGCCGAGGAAGTACGGCTCGGTGAACGAGAAGTCGACGCCGCGCGAGTACTGGCCGCCGGTGCCGGCGAGGCGGACGTACTGGCCGCGACCGAGGAAGTTGGACTCGGAGACCGAGACCTCGCCGATGATGCCGTCCTGGGTGGAGTAGCCGCCCGCCACCGAGAACGAACCCGTGGGCTGATCCTCGACGTCGATGTTGATGACGACCCGGTCCGGGGCCGAGCCCGGCTCGTTGGAGAAGCGGACCTTCTTGAAGAAGCCCAGGCCGTTCAGGCGCCGCTCGGCGCGGTCGGTCAGCACGCGGTTGTAGGCATCGCCCTCCGCGATATCGAGCTCGCGGCGGATGACGTAGTCGCGGGTGCGGGTGTTGCCGCGGATGTTGATGCGCTCGACGTAGACGTGCGGGCCGTCCTCGACCACGAAGCCGAGGGAGACTTGGTGGCTCGCCGGGTCGCGCTGGCCGGTCGGGCGGACCTGCGCGAACGGGTAGCCGGCGCGGTTGACCTCGCGTGTGACGTTGTTGAGCGTCTTCTCGACGTCGTCGGCGTTGTAGATGTCGCCCACGGAGGTCGCGATGTCGCTGTCGAGCTTCGCGGTGTCGAGGCCCGGCAGGCGCGAATCCACCTGGACGGCGCCGACCTTGTACTGCTCGCCCTCGTTCACCGTGATGGTGATGACGTAGCCGGACTTGTCGCCCTCGACGTAGCGCGCGTCGGCGCTGACCACCTGGAAGTCGGCGTAGCCGTTCTTCAGGTAGTAGCGGCGGACCTGGTCGAGGTCGTTGGTGATGCGGTCGGGATCGTAGACGTCGGACGTCTTGATGAACGACAGGAAGTTCATCTCCGAGGAGCTCATCAGCCCCTTCAGTGTCCGCTCCGAGTAGGCGTTGTTGCCGACGAAGTTGATCGAGAGGATGCCGGTCTTATCGCCCTCGTCGATCTGGTAGATCACGTCGACGCGGCCGTTGGGCAGGTCGACGGTCCGGTAGGTCACCTTGGCGGTGCCGCGGCCGAAGCGCTTGTAGACGTCGCGGATGCGCGCGAGGTCGGCGTTGACGATCGCCTCGCTGTACGGCCCGCGGGCCTTGGCCTCGACCACGCCCTCCAGCGTGGCCTTCTCGATCTTCTTGTTGCCCTCGAAGACAACGCGGTTGATCAGGTTGTTCTCGCGGACCGTCACCACCGTGCGGCCACCCGACTGGGCGACCTTCACGTCGGAGAACATCCCGCTCGCGAGCAGGTTGCGGCGGGCCTCCTCGGCGGAGCCGGACGCCGTCCCGGTCACGTAGGACCGGATCGTGTCGGCATCGACGCGCTGGTTGCCCTGGACGACGATCTGCTGCGCCTGGGCAGCCCCGCTCAGGACGACACCCAGACCGGCAGTGACTAGGACGATGGTTTTCCGCACCGACTTACGTCGGGGCTTCCCCGTCAACGACATCATGCAATCGCCCGTTTCTGTTCTGGTCGCGGGGGTTAGCCCGTCACAGGCGACCGTTGATCGGCCGTCCCGTCACCTGGTCCAAGCGTGGCTTCGGTCCAAGCGTAGCTCTTAGCGGGATTCCCCTGCCAAGCAAACGCGCGGGAGGCCATCGTCAGGGGATTTTGGGGGGTCGTGGCCTTCGCGCCACTTAACGGCGCGGTCAGCATGCGGGCAAACCGCGGATCGTGGTGAACGCGCCGTAAACGCCTGGGCCGTCGCGGCTTTTCAGCCGCGCTCGCGACCCCGTGAACGCTCTCTTAACCCCGTTCCGACGCGCCGGCGCGGCGTCATCCGGGCGGTGGCCGGGCGAGATCGCGGCGGGATTGGGGCAGCGTTTCCGGTGGAGATCCGGCAGGGATCCGGCGGGGATCCTCGGATCCCCGCCGACCCCGGATCAGGTGTTCCGCCAGGAGGCGCCGAGGTTGAGGATGTCGTTCCAGGCGGCGAACAGCATCAGCATCAGCACCAGGGCGAGACCGATGCGGAAGCCGATCTCCTGGGCCCGCTCGCTGAGCGGGCGGCCGCGCACGACCTCGAAGGCGTAGAACAGCAGGTGGCCGCCATCGAGCAGCGGCACCGGGAACAGGTTGAGCAGGCCGATCGAGACGGAGAGCAGGGCGATCAGCCCGACCAGACCGCCGACGCCGCCGGTCTTGGCGACCTCGCCGGAGACGCGGGCGATGCCGATCGGTCCCGAGAGCTGGTCGGCGGATTCCCGGCCCGTCACGAGCTTGCCGAGATACGAGAAGGTGCGCTCGACGACGAAGTAGGTCTCCTTCACGCCGAGATTAAGCGAGTCGAGCGCCCCGTACTGCACGAGCCGCGCCTCGGAGCCCGCGGGCGAGCGGATGCCGAGCCGGCCGATCCGGTGGCGGCCGAACGGCGTCTTCTCCTCGAAGGTCGCCGGCGTCGCCTGGATGGTGATGGGCTGGTCGTTGCGCTCCACCGTGAAGGTCAGCGGCGTCCCGGCGCTGCCCGTCACCGTGCGGTACATGGCGTTGAAGTCGCCGATCTTCTCGCCGTCGATGGCGGTGATCACGTCGCCGGGCTGGAAGCCGGCCTGGGCGGCGACGCTGTTCGGCTCCACCGACGAGACCCGGGCGGGCAGCTCGTAGCGGCCGCCGAGCCAGATCGCGCCCGCGAAGAGCAGGATCGCCAGGATGAAGTTCGCCACCGGGCCCGCGGCGACGATCGCGGCGCGCTTGGACACGGGCTGGGTCGGGAAGCTGATCGCCCGCTCGTGCGGGCTCATCCGGGCGACCGCCTCGGGATCGGGCATGCTGGCGCCGTTCACGTCGCCGTGGAACTTCACGTAGCCGCCGAGCGGGATCGCGCAGATCTTCCAGCGGGTGCCGCGCCGGTCGTTGAACCCGAACAGCTCGGGGCCGAAGCCGAGCGAGAAGGCGTGCACGCCGACCCCGCACCAGCGCCCGACCAGGAAGTGGCCCATCTCGTGCACGAACACCACGACGGTGAGCACGAACAGGAACGGGATCACGGCGCCGAAGAAACCGCCGGCGGTCCCGCCCATCGCGTTGAGGAAGTCCATACGCCGTATCCTGGCCGTCTCGGCGCCGGCTTCTCGGGCCGGCCATCCGCCCTGTCTAGCAGATCGGCGGTGCCGACCGCCAACGCAATCCTGCGGCCCGGCCGCGGAAGGTCGCACGCGCCGTCCGATTCCGCACCGGCCGATCGCGCGCCGTCGTCACCGCCCGTCCGCGGCCGTCAGTGGCCGCCGCCTCCGCCCGTGCCGGCATTCGGCCGCCGGATCATCGGCACCGCGCAGGCCATCGCGAGGAACAGGACGGTGAGGGCCAGGAACACGTCCTCGAAGGCCATGACGAGGCCCTGGATGCGCACCGTGTTGGTCATCGCCTTCAGCGCCATGTCGGAGGCGGCGCTGCCGTAGGCGTCGAAGCCGCGCTGCATCGCGTCGAGCCGCTCCAGCGCGGCCGTGTTCGCCCAGGTGAAGCGCTCGTGGAGCCGGGCGAGGTGCAGGTCCCAGCGGTCGTTGAGGATCGTGTTGATCAGCGCGAGCCCGACCGCGCCGCCGAGGTTGCGGGTCAGGTTGAACAGCCCCGACGCGTTCTTCATCCGCGCCGGCGGCAGCGTGCCCAGCGCGATGTTGTTGATCGGGATCATGCACAGCATCAGCGAGCAGCCGCGCAGGATCTGCGGCACGAGCAGCTCGTAGAAGTCCCAGTCCTTGGTGAGGCCCGTGACGATCCACGTGCCGCAGGCGAAGCCGACGAAGCCGATCCCCATCATGATGCGGGGATCGACCTTGCCCGAGAGCCGGCCGGCGATCGGCGCGGTGGCGAACATGCACAGGCCGGAGACGAACATCGTCTCGCCGATCATCAGCGCCGAGTAGCCGCGCACCCGGGCGAGGTAGACCGGGTAGATGTAGGTCAGCCCGTAGAGGCCGATGCCCAGCACGAAGCTCGCCACGCAGCCGCTGGCGAAGTTCCGGTCCGAGAAGGCCCTGAGATCCACGATCGGCTGCTTCGCCGTGAAGACCCGCCAGAAGAACAGCAGCGCCGACGTCCCGCAGACGATTGCGCAGGCGAAGACCGCCTCGTCCTGCAGCCAGTCGTGGTTGGGCCCCTCCTCCAGCACGTATTCGAGGCAGCCGAGGAAGCCGGCCATGAAGGCGAGCCCGGCCCAGTCGAACGATCCGATCAGGCCGTAATTGGGCTCGTCGAAATCGACCAGGATCCAGGTCGAGACCGTCACGAAGATGCCCGGCACGACGTTGATCAGGAACAGCCAGTGCCAGGACATCAGATCGGTCAGGTAGCCGCCCACGGTCGGCCCGATCGTCGGCGCCAGCGTCGCCACGAGGCCGATCATCGGCGAGACGATGGTCCGCTTCGAGGGCGGGAAGATCGTGAAGGCCGCGGCGAACACGGTCGGGATCATGCCGCCGCCGATGAAGCCCTGGAGCGCCCGCCACACGATCATCTCGCCGATCGACGAGGAGGTGGCGCACATCAGGCTCATGGCGGTGAAGCCGCCCGCCGAGATGGCGAACATCCAGCGCGTCGAGAGCACCCGCGACAGGGTGCCGGAGAGCGGGATCGAGATGACCTCGGCGATCAGGTAGCTGGTCTGGACCCAGGGGATCTCGTCGCCGGAGGCCGAGAGGCCGGCCTGGATCTCGTTCAGGGAGGCCGAGACGATCTGGATGTCCAGGATCGCCATGAACATGCCGAAGACCATGCAGACGAACGCCACCATGCGGCGGCGGTCGAGGGGCGGCTCGGCCGCGCGGATCGGCGCGGCGGGCGCGAGGGCGGCGCTGGCGGCCATCGCCGGTCTCAGCGGCTCGCGGTACTGACCGGCCGCGGCGCGGAGGCGCGGTCGAGGACGGAACGGTCCGCGCCGGTGCGGGTATCGACCCGCACCACCGCCGACAGTCCCGGCCGCAGCAGGCCCTCGCGGGCGACCTCCTCGGGCACGCGCACCCGGACGGGCAGGCGCTGGACGATCTTGGTGAAGTTGCCGGTGGCGTTGTCGGGCGGCAGCAGGCTGAACACCGAGCCGGAGGCCGGCGAGAACGATTCCACCACGGCGTGGATCTCGCGGTCCGGGTAGGCGTCGACCGTGACGGTCACGGGCTGGCCGGGGCGCATCCGCTCGACCTGGGTCTCCTTGAAGTTCGCGTCGATCCGGACGCTCTGGAGCGGAACCAGCGCGGCGATCCGCGTGCCGGGCCCGACATAGGCGCCGGCCTCGACGGCCTTGTTGCCGACCACCCCGTCGAAGGGCGCGCGGATCACCGTGAAGTCGAGGTCGCGGCGGGCCCGGTCGACGGCGGTGCGCAGCTCCGCCGCGAGGCTCTCCGCCTCGCGCTTCTGCGCCTGGAGGACGTCGACGTTGGCGCGGGCCGCGAGGAGGCCGGCCTCCATGGCCTTGACGGAGGCCTCGGTGCGGTCGCGATCGGCGCGGGTCTGGTCGATGCGCGACTTGGCGACGTAATCCGCCTGCATCTGCGTCGAGCGGGTGAAGTCGGCCTGGGCGCGGACGGCGTCGGCGCGGGTCGCGTCGAGCTGCGCGGCGGCCTGGGCGACCTGGGCCTGCGCCGCCTCGGCCTGCCGGCCGATCCGCGCGATCGTGCTCTCCTGGGTGGCGAGCTTGTCCTGGGCCGCCTGCAGCGCGAGGCGGTAGTCGCCGTCGTCGAGCTTGGCGATGACGTCGCCCTTCTTGACCGCGAGGCCGTTCACCACCGGGACCGACTGGAGATAGCCCGGGATCTTGGCCGCGAGGACCGAGATGTCGGCCTGGACGTAGGCGTCGTCGGTCGAGACGAAGAACCGCCCGACGGTCCACCACTGCCATCCCTCGTAGGCGCCGCCGCCCAGCGCGGCCGTCAGCAGGCCGAGCAGGACGAACCGCTTGAGGGGGCGCTTGCGGGCCGGCGGCGCCTCGACCGGTACGGGCGTCGGCAGAGACGCCGCGGCGGTGGCCGGCGCCGGCGGCGCGGAACGCTCGGCACGAGTCTCGTCTCCGGCCTCGATTCGGGCCTCGAGACCGGAATTCGGCCGATCGGCGTCCTCGCGAAGGGACATATCAGCGCCTCGACATCAATGACCGAACCGTTCGGTCAATAACGAGGCACGGCTTGACGCGCCCCCGAAGAAGCCGCAGGTTATTTTGACCGAACGGTTCGGTCAAGCGTGACGGTGTCACGGTGCGGAGCGGGATGATGGCTCAGGGTGCGGTGCTGGAGCGGGGTCAGGCCCAGCACGAGGGCGACAAGCGGCAGCAGATCCTCGAGGGCGCGCGGACGGTGTTCCTGGCCGCGGGGTTCGACGGCGCGAGCATGGGCGAGATCGCCCGCGCAGCCGGCGTCTCCAAGGGCACGCTCTACGTATACTTCGAGAACAAGGAGGATCTGTTCGAGGCGCTGGCCATCCAGGAGAAGGCCAGCCTCGCCGAGGCTCTGTTCACCCTCGACGCGGACGATCCCGACGTGCCGGGCGTCCTCACCCGGCTGGGAAGCAGCTTCCTGACCGAGATGTGCCGTCCGGCGCACGTCTCGCTGGTCCGCATGGTCATCGGCGCGAGCGAGAAGTTTCCGCGCTTCGGGCAGGTCTACTACCAGGCCGGTCCGGCCTGCGGCGTCGAGCGCCTCTCGCGCTACCTCGACGCGCAGGTCCAGGCGGGTCGCCTGACGATCGCCGACACCGAGCTCGCGGCCCGGCACTTCCTGCACCTCTGCCAGGCAGGTCTGCTGACCCGCCTGCTGTTCGCGGCAGGCGGCATCGCCGGCGAGGCCGAGATGCGCCATCAGGTCGACGAGGCGGTGCGGGTGTTCCTGGCCGGGTACGGCCCCGCGCGCTGAGGCGCAGCTCCGGCGGGAAACGTCGTTGCGAGCGCAGCGAAGCAACCCAGGGCGGCGCGACATTCTGCGAGCGTGGCGTCGCTGGATTGCTTCGCTGCGCTCGCAATGACCGGGTTCAGCCGGCGGCGCGCAGCTCCGGCAGGGCCTCGGCGCTCCAGATCCGCACATGGGCGTCGATGGCGAGCGCCTCGTCGACGTCGGCCGGCGCGGCCCGGTACTGCCCGGCGAAGTGGGTGCAGGCGCGCTCGACCAGATCGCTGATCCCGTAGAAGCCGATCCGGCCGGCGATGAACGCCGCCACCGCGATCTCGTTGGCGGCGTTCATCACGGTGGGCGCCGCGCCGCCGGCGGCCAGGGCCGCGCGGGCGATCCGCAGGCACGGGAAACGCGCCTCGTCCGCGGCCTCGAAGGTCAGCGAACCGAGCTTCACGAGGTCGAGGGGCCGGCCCCGCTCGATGGTCAGCCGGTCGCCGAGGCCGAGGCAGTGCGAGATCGGCACGCGCATGTCGGGCAGTGCCAGCTCGGCGGTCACCGCGCCGTCGAGCCAGTAGACCATGCCGTGGATCACCGATTGCGGGTGCACGACCACGTCCAGGCGCTCGGGCTCGATGCCGAACAGGTGGTGCGCCTCGATCAGCTCGAGCCCCTTGTTCATCAGGCTCGCCGAATCGATGTTGATCTTCATGCCCATCGACCAGGTCGGGTGGGCGGCGGCCTCGGCCGCGGAGGCGGCGGCGATCCGCTCGCGGGTCCAGGTCCGGAACGGGCCGCCCGAGGCCGTGATCATCATGGTGCGGACGTCGGCGAGCGGCCGGCCGGCCAGCGCCTGGCTCAGCGCGTCGTGCTCGGAATCCATCGGCAGGATCGTGGCGCCGTAGCGGGCGGCGTCGCGCATGAAGGCGTCGCCGGCGCAGACGAGGCTCTCCTTGTTGGCCAGCGCGACCTTCCGGCCGAGCCGAAGGGCCGCGTGGGTCGATCTCAGCCCGGCCGCCCCGCTCACGGCCGCCACGACGATGTCGGCGTCGCGGGCGGCGGCCTCCATGACGGCCGCCTCCCCCGCCCCGCTCGGGATGCCGGAGCCCGACAGGGCCTCGGCCAGCGCCGGGCCGGCGGCCTCGTCGGCGAGCGCCGCGAAGGAGGCGTTGAGCTCGCGGGCGACCTTGGCCAGGGCGACGGGATCCTTGCCGCCGACCAGGGCGCCGACGCGGAACCGGTCGGCGTGCTGGGCCAGGAGGTCGGCGGTGGAGCGGCCGATCGAGCCGGTGGCGCCGAAGACGGTGACGACCTGGGTCACGGGTTCAACTCCCTCATCGTCACGTGATCAGACCGCCCCCGCGCAGGGCGAGATAGACGGCCGCCAGCACGGCGACCGCGAAGAATCCGTCGAGCCGGTCCATGACGCCGCCATGGCCGGGGATGATCTTCCCGGAATCCTTGACGCCGTAGTGGCGCTTCAGGCCGGACTCGATCAGGTCGCCCGCCTGGCTCAGGACCGAGGCGAGCGCGCTCACGCCCGCCACCACCGGGAGGGAGGCGGCGCTGGGCAGAGTCATGCCGGCGAGGTCGGCGACGACCGGCACCAGCGTCCCGGCGGCGACCGCGCCGGCGAGGCCGCCGAGGGCGCCCGACCACGTCTTGTTGGGCGAGACCCGGGGCATCAGCTTGGGGCCGCCGATCTTCCGGCCGGCGAAGTAGGCCGTGATGTCGGTGGACCAGACCACCGCGAACATCCAGGCCGGCCCGACGAGGCCGATGGCGGGATCGTCGCGCAGGGCCACCGGCACCGCGGCGATCGCCGCCGCACCGAGCACGCCGAGGAAGGCGCGGAGCCGCCCCCGGCCGGTCCGGGCCACCGTGGCGCAGGCCGCGGCGCCGAGCAGCAGGACCGCGAGGCAGGCCGGCGTCGGCGCGCCGCCGCGCTGGCAGAGCAGCAGGGCGCCGAGCGTCGCCGCGCCCAGCGCGATCAGCACCTCGCGGGGCTCGGTGCGGCTCATCACCATCCACTCGGCGAAGCCGACGATGCCGGCGGCGAGCCAGATCCCCGCGAAGGGCCAGCCGCCATAGACCAGCGCGGCCAGCACGCCGGCCCCGAGCACGAGGCCCGACGCGACGCGCAGCCACAGCTCGCGCCGCCCCGAGGGACGCGCGGCCGGTGCGGCGGCGGAGGTCACGCGCGTCGCATCCTTCGCCTCAGACCTGCATGATCTCCTTCTCCTTGGACGCCAGCACGCCGTCGATCTCGGCGATGTACTGGTCGGTCGCCTTCTGAACGTCGGTGGCCTGACGCTTCTCGTCATCCTCCGAGATGGCGCTGTCCTTCAGGAGCTTCTTGAGGTGGTCGAGGCCGTCCCGGCGCACGTGGCGCACGGCGACGCGGGCCTCCTCGGTGTACTTGTGGGCGACCTTGACCATCTCTTTGCGGCGCTGCTCGTTCATCTCGGGGATGCGGAGCCGGATGGTCTGTCCCTCGGTCTGCGGGTTGAGGCCGAGGTCGGATTCGCGGATCGCCTTCTCGACGGCCGTGACCATGCTGCGGTCCCAGACCGAGATCGACAGGAGCCGGGGCTCCGGCACGCTGACGGTGGCGACCTGGGCCATCGGCATCAGCGAGCCGTAGGCGTCGACCTGGATCGGGTCGAGGAGCGACGGCGTGGCGCGCCCGGTGCGCAGCGAGCCGAGATCCTTCGAGAGTGAGGACACAGCGCCCTGCATGCGGCGCTTGATGTCGTTGAGATCGAATTCCGGTGTGGCCATGAGGGTCGTCCCGAGACGTCTGACGTGGTCTTGAGCCCGGCGCGGGCAGTCGCGGCCTCAATGGACGAATTTTTTCAGGGCCGCAAACGGTCGCGGCCCCGATCCCGCCGCGCGTCAGGGCGCCACGAGGGTCGAGGGCGCGTCGCCCGACAGGATCGCGGCGATCGAGCTCGGCGGGTGGAGCGACCCGACCACGATCGACAGGCGGCTCTCGCGGGCCAGGGCGAAGGCGGCGGTGTCCATCACCTTGAGGTCGCGGGCGATCGCCTCGTCGTGGGTGATGCGGTCGTAGCGCGTGGCGCTCGGATCCTTCTTCGGATCGGCCGAGTAGACGCCGTCCACCTGCGTCGCCTTGAGGACCGCGTCGCAGCGCAGCTCGGCGGCGCGCAGCACCGCGGCGGTGTCGGTGGTGAAGAACGGGTTGCCGGTGCCGCCCGCGAGGACGACCACCTGGCCCTTGTCCAGATGGTGCAGCGCCGGCTGGCGGGCGTAGGTCTCGCAGATGGTCGGCATCGACACCGCCGACATGGTCCGCGCCTGGACGCCCGCGGCGTTGAGCGCCGTCTCGATCGCCAGCGAGTTCATGACCGTGGCCATCATGCCGAGCGAATCCCCGGTCGCCCGGTCGATCCAGCCGGCCGCGGAGATCCGCGCCCCGCGGATCATGTTGCCGCCGCCCACCACGATGGCGATCTCGGCGCCCGCCTCGATCGTGCGGGCGATGTCCTCGGCGAGCGCCGCCAGCGTCGGCGGATGCAACCAGTAGCCGTCCGGAGCGGCGAGCGCCTCACCCGACAGTTTCACAAGGATACGGCGAAACGGCGTCGTCTCCGGCATCTGGGCCCCCGGCTCCATCCCGCATCGCGCAAGCGGGGAGGCTTCTACGTCAACCGCCCGAGCGCCGTCGAGAGGCCCGGCACCGATCCGGCGGGGATCGTGGGTCGAAATGCTACCGACGCGCGAGAGACGTGCGAGAGACGTGCGCCCGGGAAGGAGGTCTGCGCCGCCGGCGCGGTCCGGGTCCGGACCGGCGGGCCCCGGGTCGATGCGACGCCGGCGCGACGGCGACCCGCCGCGCCGGCGCCCGTTCTCAGCTGCCGGCCAGGACGCCGACGGCGCCGAAGACGGTCATGGCGAGGCCGGAGGCGAACACGCCGATCATCAGGTAGGAGAAGGGTTTCAGAGCCATGCCGGGAACTTAGCGCGGCGCCGCACAGCGGGGTGTGCGGCGCAACACGGCCCGGCGTGGATTGATTTGATGACCCCGAGAACGCGAAGCCCCGCCCGGCTCGTGCCGGACGGGGCTGATCTCACGATGACGGCCCGGCAAACCGGGCGTTCGCGGTCGGTCTCAGGCGCGGCCGGCCTGCTGGGCGACCTCGGTGGCGAAGTCCAGACCCTCTTCCTTCTCGATGCCGTCGCCCAGCGCGTAGCGGACGAAGCCCGTCAGGGTCACGGGACCGCCGACCTTGGAGCCGGCCTCCTTGAGGACCTGGCTCACCGTCTTCGAGCCGTCGTGCACGAAGGGCTGCTCGAGGAGGGTGACCTCCTTGT
Source organism: Methylobacterium sp. NMS14P (assembly GCF_028583545.1). Lineage (NCBI taxonomy): Bacteria > Pseudomonadati > Pseudomonadota > Alphaproteobacteria > Hyphomicrobiales > Methylobacteriaceae > Methylobacterium > Methylobacterium sp. NMS14P. The sequence continues at coordinate 3,864,290 of NZ_CP087106.1, forward strand.
AGTAGCTCTTCAGGCCGCTCTCGATGATCTTGGCGAGGACGTGGTCCGGCTTGCCGGCGTTCTTCTCGCGCAGGATGTTCGACTCGCGCTCCACCGTGGCGGCGTCGACGCCCGAGGCGTCCAGCGCCACCGGGTTGGTCGCCGCGATGTGCATGGCGATCTGGCGGCCCAGCGCCGAGAGCGCGTCGACGTCGCCCTCGGACTCGAGCGCCACGAGCACGCCGATCTTGCCGAGGCCCTCGGAGATCTGGTTGTGCACGTAGGAGGCGATGACGCCCTTCTTGACCTCGAGCTTGGTCACCCGGCGCAGGTTCATGTTCTCGCCGATGGTGGCGATCAGGGCCTGCAGCTTCTCCGAGACGGTCTCGGCGGCGCCCGGGAAATGGGCCGCCTGGAGGCCCTCGAGCGTGCCGTCGGTGTTCAGGGCGATCTTGGCGGCCTCGCGGGCGAAGGCCTGGAAGGCGTCGTTGCGGGCGACGAAGTCGGTCTCGGAGTTCACCTCGACCACGGCGGCGTGGCGGCCGGCGGACTCGACGGCGACGAGGCCCTCGGCGGCGACGCGGCCGGCCTTCTTGGCGGCCTTGGCGAGACCCTTCTTGCGCAGCCAGTCGACGGCGGCCTCGATGTCGCCCTGCGTCTCGTTGAGCGCGCCCTTGCAGTCCATCATGCCGGCGCCGGTCTTCTCCCGGAGCTCCTTCACCATCGCGGCGGTGATGTTGGCCATGGCGGTCCCTTTCGTGTGGTCTGGATGCGAGAGGCCCGGCGCGCGGGTGAGCGGCCGGGCCCGGTATGCCTGGAACCGCGACGGCCCGATGACGGTGCCGTCGCGGAGTCCCGATGGATCAGGCCGCGGCGGCGGCCTCGACGAAGCCGCGGGCCTGCGAGACCCACGAATCGCGGTCGATGCGGCCGTTGAGCTTGAGGTCGGCATCGACCTTGGCGACGTCCTCGGCGGTCATCGCGGCGAGCTGCCAGTAGTGGTAGATGCCGGCGTCGTTGAGCTTCTGCACGATCTGCGGGCCGGCGCCGTTGAGCTTGGTCAGGTCGTCCGGCGCGCCGCGCGGGGCGGCGAGCAGCTCGAAGTGCTCGGTCGACTCGGCGAGCATCGCCACGTCGGCCGGGTCGAGGGCGTCGGACTCGACCGTGACGGCCGCGTCGTCGTTCGCCGGCAGCTCCTCGGCCATCGGCTCCTCGGAGGCGCCGATATCCATGCCCGACGAGCCCTGGGCGCGCGAGATGCCGTCGATGGCGGCCTTGGCGATCAGGTCGCAGTACAGCGCGATCGCGCGGCCGGCGTCGTCGTTGGCCGGGACGATGTAGCTGATGCCGTCCGGGTTGCAGTTGGTGTCGACGATGGCGGCGACCGGGATGCCGAGGCGGTTCGCCTCCTTGATCGCCAGCTGCTCCTTGTTGGTGTCGATCACGAACAGCAGGTCCGGCACGCCGCCCATGTCCTTGATGCCGCCGAGCGCCTTCTCGAGCTTCTCCTTCTCACGGGAGAGCATCAGGCGCTCCTTCTTGGTCAGGCCCGGGCCGCCGGTCTCCAGCGTCTCGCTGACCTTCCGCAGGCGCGAGATCGAGCCCGAGATGGTCTTCCAGTTGGTGAGCATGCCGCCCAGCCAGCGGGAGTTGACGTAGTACTGGGCCGAGCGCTTGGCCGCCTCGGCGATCGTGTCGGCCGCCTGGCGCTTGGTGCCGACGAACAGCACGCGGCCGCCCTTGGCGACGGTGTCGCTCACCGCCTGCAGCGCCTGGTGCAGCGCCGGCACGGTCTGGGCGAGGTCAATGATGTGGATGTTGTTGCGGGTGCCGAAGATGTACGGCTGCATCTTCGGGTTCCAGCGGTGCGACTGGTGACCGAAATGGGCGCCCGCCTCGAGGAGCTGACGCATAGAGAAATCGACGGCCATGTTTTTCGTGCTCTCCGGTTATATCCGCCGCGGAGGGATGCGGCCGGCCGAGACCTCGGACGACCACCGGAAACGCCTCATTCAGGCATGAGGCCGGCTCCGCGTGTGGGATGGGCGGGCGCTTAGCAGAGGGCGGGTCCGAAGGCAAGGTGCGGCGCTGGACCGGGCTCGGGACCGTGGCCCGGATCACCCGCCCGCGAACACCGCCGCCACGTCGTCGGCCGTCATCACCCGGTACGCCCCCGCCGGCAGGTCCGCCGGCAGAGCGAGACCGCCGACCCGATCCCGGTGCAGCGCCGCGACGTGGTTGCCGACCGCGGCGAACATCCGGCGGACCTGGTGGTACCGGCCCTCGGTCAGCGTCACCGCGCAGCGCGTGGCATCCTCGACGTCGAGCCGCACCGGCAGGAGCGGGCGCTCCTCGCCCTCCAGCACGAGCGTGCCCGAGGCGAACACCTCCGCCTCGCGGCCGGTCAGCGGCCGGTCGAGGGTCACGCGGTAGCGCTTCGCCACCTGGGCCTTCGGGCTGATGATCCGGTGCAGGAGCGCCCCGTCGTCGGTCAGCAGCAGCAGGCCCGAGGTCTCCTTGTCGAGGCGCCCCACCGTGGACAGCGGCGGGTCGCGGCGGCGCCAGCGCTCGGGCAGCAGCCCGTAGACCAGCGGGCCGGCCTCCTTGTGGGAGCAGGTCACGCCCAGCGGCTTGTGCAGCATCAGGCACAGGCCGGGGAGCGGGTCGAGGGACTCGCCGTCGATCGTGAGGCACGCCGGCAAATCCGGGGCGAGGGCGATCCGGTCGCCGGCATCCGCGAGCTCCGCGCCGTCGAGGCGGATCGCACCGGCGCGGGCGAGGGCCTGGATCTCGCGGCGCGAGCCGTAGCCGAGATTGGCGAGGAGCTTGTCCAGGCGGACGGATCTCCCGGCGCTCATGACCGCCGCGCGCTCACCGGCGGGCCTCGTAGACCCGGTAGCCGCTCGCCTGGACGGCCACCGCGACGTGCCGGAACGCCGCGCGCAGGCTCGCCTCGTAGGGCAGGTGCGCGTTGGCCACGAGCCACAGCGCTCCCCCGGGGCGCAGGGCCTCGGCGGCCCGCGCGATGAACGCCCGGCCGAGGGCCTGATCCTCGCTTCCCCCCTCGTGGAACGGCGGGTTCGTGACGACGAAGTCGAGGTTCTCCGGCACGGCGCCGGACGCCCGGATATCCGCCCAGAGAATCGTCGCGCGCGGGTCGGCGACGTTGCGGCGCGCCATCTCGACGGCGCGCCGGTCGATCTCCAGCAGGGTCAGGGCGGTCACGGCCTCGGAGCCCAGGACGGCCCGCGACAGGACCCCGAGGCCGCAGCCGAAATCGGCGCCGCGGCCCTTGAGGGTCGGGAGGTTCGCCAGGAGCAGCGCCGTGCCGGGATCGAGTCGGTCCCACGAGAAGATGCCGGGCTGCGTGCACAGGGCGAGGTTGTCGACGTGGCGCGGGCCGCCCTCGTCGATCGCCTCGGCGAGGCCGGCCGGCGCCGTCGGCCGCTCCGCCGTGCAGATCCGGTGGTGCCGGCGCGGCTGGTCCGCGGCCGCGCAGCCGAAGGTCGTCAGCTCCTTGGCGAGGCGTGTGCCGCCGCGATCCTTCGGCGCCAGGGCGACCATGCGCCCGCCCGGCCCGAGGGCGCGCAGCACCTGAGCCAGCACGTAGCGCCGCTCGACCGTCCCGGGCGGCGCCAGGACGGTGGCCGCGTCGAGGCTGTTCTCGGACAGATCCTCCAGCCGCGCGGCGCCGGGGATCAATGGGGAGAGCTGGACGGCGTCGCCCGGGACCTCGGCGAGGTCCACCGGCGGCAGGCCGTAGACGGCATGGCGCATAGACAATTCGGGATTTGGAGTGCCGAATCCGGAACGCGAATCCGCGGCGGAGCGGGGTAAACCCGCGCCCGACTCGGTTCATCCGGGGGGAACACCGCGTTTATACCGGAACCGCCCGGGAAGCCCAGCCTCCCATGGGCGACCCGGCGCGTCAGCCCCGCGGGAATTCCAGGCCCATCTCGCGGTAGCGCGCCGGATCGTCGGCCCAGTTCTCCCGCACCTTCACGTGCAGGAACAGGTGGACCTTGGCGTCGGCCGCCTCGGCGATCTCGATCCGGGCCGCCTGCCCGATCGACCGGATGGTCTGGCCGCCCTTGCCGAGCACGATCGAGCGCTGGCTCTCCCGCTCGACGAAGATCGTCTGCTCGATCCGCACCGAGCCGTCGGGCCGGATCTGCCACTGGTCGGTCTCGACCGTGGAGCGGTAGGGCAGCTCCTCGTGCAACCGGTCGTAGATCTTCTCGCGGGTGATCTCGGCGGCGAGCATGCGCAGGGGCGCGTCCGAGACCTGATCCTCCGGATAGAGCCAGGGCCCCGGCGGCATGCGGGCGGCCAGCGCCCGGCGCAGGTCGGCGACGCCGTCGCCGTTCAGCGCCGAGATCATGAAGGTCTCGGCGAAGGGCGCGGCGGCGTTGAGCTTGGCGGCGAGATCGAGCAGCCGCTCGCGCGGGATCAGGTCGATCTTGTTGAGGATCAGCAGCTTCTCGCGCCTCACCTCGCCGAGCCGGCCGAGCACCGCCTCCACCTCGGCGTCGACACCCTTGCGCGCGTCGACCAGCAGGCAGACGGCGTCGGCGTCTGAGGCGCCGCTCCAGGCCGAGTGCACCATCGCGCGGTCGAGGCGGCGCTTGGGCGCGAAGATGCCGGGGGTGTCGACCAGCACGACCTGGGCCGAGCCCTCGATGAGGATCCCTCGCACCAGGGCCCGGGTCGTCTGCACCTTGCGCGAGACGATCGAGACCTTGGTGCCGACGAGGTTGTTGAGCAAGGTCGACTTGCCGGCATTCGGCACGCCGATCAGCGCGACGAAGCCGGCCCGGGCGTCGGCGGGCGTGCCGGGAAGGGTGGACGGGTCGCGCGCGGGTTCCCGGACCGGCTTGGTGTCGGGCCCGTCCTGCTCGTCGTGATCGTCCTGCTCGTGCGCGCTCATGCTGTCTCCGTCGGCTCCGCGTCCGCGGAGGCCCCGATCCCCTCCCGCTCCATCAGCGCCCGGGCGGCGGCCTGCTCGGCGATCCGCTTCGACGTGCCGTCACCGAGGCCGGGCTCGAGGCCCTGGACCTGCACGGCGATGCGGAACCGGGGCGCGTGGTCGGGACCGGTCCGCTCCACCACCTCATAGGTGGGGATCGGGAGGCCGCGGCCCATGGCCCATTCCTGCAGGGCGGATTTGGCGTCGCGGCCCCGGGCCGCCGCGGTCGGCTCGCCGGGGCGGAAATGCGTCTCGACCACCGCCCGGGCGGCGTCGAACCCGGCATCGAGGTAGATCGCACCCAGGATCGCCTCGCAGACGTCGGCCAGGATCGTCTGGTTGCGCCGGCCGCCGCCCATGACCTCGCCCTGGCCGAGGATCAGGTGCGGGCCGACCTCCCAGGAGGCGGCCACGGCCGCGCAGGTCTCGCGCCGGACGAGGGCGGCCAGGCGCCGGGATAGGTCGCCCTCGTCGGCCTCCGGGAAGGCGCCGTAGAGGCGGTCGGCGACCGCGAGCCCGAGCACGCGGTCGCCGAGGAATTCCAGGCGCTGGTAGCTGCCGCCGCGGCCGCTCGCCTTGCTGGTGTGGGTCAGCGCGCGGGTGAGCAGGTCCTGATCGCCGAAGCTGTGCCCGATCCGATCCTCGAGCGCGGTCAGGGGCGGGCGCGGCTTGTGGGCCCGCCGGGATCGGGCGTTGGCCCGGGGCTGCGCCGCGTCGTCCAAGTCCGGGCCGGTCAATGGATCGTCGTGAACAGGCGCGACCAGCGCACGTGGGCCGGCCAGTTCCAGACCTGCCACGCCGGCGTGCCCTCGTCGATCGAGAAGAAGATCATCTCGGCGCGCCCGACCAGGTTGGCGAAGGGCACGTAGCCGACATTGGCGAGATCGCGCGAATCGGTGGAGTTGTCGCGGTTGTCGCCCATCATGAAAAAGTGACCGGGCGGGACCGTGTACAGCTCGGTCTTGTCCCAGAAGCCGTTGTCGCCGTCGCGCTCGATCACCCGGTGGACCACGCCGTTGGGCAGGGTCTCCAGGTACTGCGGCACCTTGGTCGGCTGGCCGTAGGGGTCGGTGGTCTCGTAGTCGGCGATCCGCTCGCGCTTGACCGCCTTGCCGTTGATGTTGAGCACGCCGTCGATCATCTGGATCTTGTCGCCCGGCAGGCCGATCACGCGCTTGATGTAGTCGGTCGAGTTGTCCTTGGGCAGCTTGAACACCGCGATGTCGCCGCGCTTCGGGTCGGCGCCCCAGATCCGGCCGTCGGCCTGGATCGGAATGTATTCCGAAAGCGGCAGCGAGTACTTGGAATAGCCGTAGGAATATTTCGACACGAACAGGTAGTCGCCGATCAGCAGGGTCGGGACCAGCGAGCCGGACGGGATGTTGAACGGCTGGAACAGCAGCGTCCGCACCACCAGGGCGATCAGCAGCGCCTGGATGCCGACCTTCAGCGTCTCGCGGATGCTGGCCCAGGTGCCGGTCTCGGCAGGTTTCCTGAGCGGCTTGCCGTCGTAATCCACGCGCGCGTTCCGTCTTCGGTTGAGGTGCATCGCCAGCGATCAGCGGGGCGCGGCCCCGCCGCGCGCGGCCTGATGTGCGGTTGTCCCGAGGAATGCGCCGCAATCGTGTCCGCCGTGACCGGCGGTCTAGACCATGCGCGAGCCCCCCGCAACGCGCGACCGCCGCTGGCTAATCCGCGACGGCGGCCTCAACCGGCGACAGGGACCGGCAAGGCCTCAATGATCACGAAGGCTTGCGCCATCGGCGGATCGTCCGTGAGGCTCACGTGGAGCCGCGCCGCGTGCCCCGCCGGCAGGAGCTCCGCGAGCCGCTCCGCGGCGCCGCCCGCGAGCCGGAGGGTCGGCTGCCCGGAGGGCAGGTTCACAACCTCCATGTCGCGCCAGAACACGCCGGCGCTGAGGCCGGTACCGAGCGCCTTGGCGCAGGCCTCCTTGGCGGCGAAGCGGCGGGCGTAGCCCTCGGCGCGGGCGGCCCGCCGGTCGCAGCGGGCGCGCTCCCCGTCGGTGAAGACCCGGTGGGTGAAGCGCTCGCCGTGCCGCTCCAGGGTCCGGGCGATCCGGCGGATGTCGCAGAGATCCGAGCCGATCCCGACGATCATGGCTGCCGCGCCCGGTCCATGGCGGCCCGCATGTCGCGCACCGCCCGGTCGAGCCCCACGAAGATCGCGTCGGCGATCAGCGAGTGGCCGATGTTCAGCTCCCGGATCTGCGGCAGGGCCGCCACCGCCCCGACGCTGCCCAGGGTCAGCCCGTGGCCCGCGTGGATCTCGAGGCCGAGGCCGGCCCCGTGCTCCGCCGCGCGCCGGATGCGGGCGAGCTCGTGCGCGGTCCGGGCGTCGTCGTCCTCCAGCGCCGCCTCGCAGTAGCTGCCGGTGTGCAGCTCGACCACGGGCGCCCCGAGGGCGCGGGCGGCGTCCATGACGGCGGGCTCGGGCTCGACGAACAGCGAGACGCGGATGCCGGCCTCCGCGAGGGCGCGGATGCGCGGCGCCAGGTGCGCGCGGCCGCCGACGATGTCGAGGCCGCCCTCGGTGGTGCGCTCCTCGCGCTTCTCCGGGACGAGGCAGGCGGCGTGCGGGCGGGTGGCCAGCGCGATCGCCACCATCTCGTCGGTGGCGGCCATCTCGAAATTGAGCGGCACGGACAGGCCGCGCTTGAGCGCCGCGATGTCGGTGTCGCGGATGTGGCGCCGGTCCTCGCGGAGATGCGCGGTGATCCCGTCGGCGCCCGCCTCGACGGCGAGGAGGGCCGCCCGCACCGGGTCCGGGTAGTCGCCGCCGCGGGCGTTGCGGACGGTCGCGACGTGATCGATGTTGACGCCCAGGCGCAGGTTCTCGGAGGTCATCCGCTCGTTCGTCCCCGTGTCGGCGCGGTGCGACAGGCATACCGGCGGGGTTCGGAAGGCGCGGCACGCCCTCACCCCGTGCCGGCGATATGCGGAGGATCGCGCGCGCCGGCAAGACGGCCGGGGCCTGGGGCCTCACGGTTCGTCCCGCGTGACCGGGCGCCGCCCGGGCCGGCGACGCCACCATTGGGACGCGGGAGGACTCCGACGGCCGGCGGCCTTCCCGCTGTTCCGGAGGGCCGGAGCGGCCCTCCCGGTCAGGCGAGCCGCAGGCGCGACCGGCTGTCCTTCCGCTCGGGCAACGTGTCGAGGGCGGTCCTGACGATGGTCTTGGCGTCGAGTCCGGCCTCGGCGTACATCTTCTCGGGGCTGTCGTGGTCCTGGTAGCTGTCCGGCAGCGTCAGCGTCCGCACCCGCACGCCGCCCGCGTCCAGAGCGCCCCGCTCCGCCAGCAGGTGCAGCACCATCGCGCCGAACCCGCCCCGCGAGCCCTCCTCGATCGTCAGCAGAACCTCGTGGTCGCGCGCCAGATCCAGGATCAGCGCCTCGTCCAGCGGCTTGGCGAACCGCGCGTCCGCCACCGTCACCGCCACGCCCTGCTCCGCCAGCGTGTCGGCCGCCTTCAAGGCCTCCGACAGACGCGTGCCGAGCGACAGGAGCGCCACCCGCGCCTCCGCGTCCCGCCGCACCACCCGGCCCTTGCCGATCGCCAGCGCCTCGCCCCGCTCCGGAAGCTCGACGCCGACACCCTCGCCGCGCGGGTAGCGCAGCGCGATCGGGCCCGTGTCGTGCGCGTGCGCCGTCGCCACCATGTGCACCAGCTCGGCCTCGTCGGAGGCCGCCATCACGGTCATGTTCGGCAGGCAGCACAGGTAGGCCAGGTCGAACGCGCCCGCGTGCGTCGCCCCGTCGGCGCCGACCAGGCCCGCCCGGTCCAGGCAGAACCGCACGGGCAGGTTCTGCAGCGCCACGTCGTGCACGACCTGGTCGTAGGCCCGCTGCAGGAAGGTCGAGTAGATCGCCACGAACGGCCGGTAGCCCTCGGTCGCCAGGCCGCCCGCGAACGTCACCGCGTGCTGCTCGGCGATGCCGACGTCGAAGGTCTTGTCCGGGTGCGCCTTGCCGAACAGGTCGATGCCGGTGCCCCCCGGCATCGCCGCGGTGATCGCCACGACCTTGTCGTCGGCGTCGGCCGCCTTGATCAGGCTCTCGCCGAACACCCGCGTGTAGGCCGGCGCGTTCGGCTTGGCCTTGGCCTGGACGCCCGAGACCACGTCGAACTTGACCACGCCGTGGTAGCGGTCGGCGCTGGCCTCGGCCGGCGCGTAGCCCTTGCCCTTCTGGGTGACGACGTGGAGCAGGATCGGGCCGTGCTCGGCGTCGCGGACGTTCTTGAGTACCGGCAGCAGGTGGTCGAGGTTGTGCCCGTCGACCGGGCCGACGTAGTGGAAGCCCATCTCCTCGAACATGGTGCCGCCGCCGACCACCAGCGAGCGGGCGTACTCCTCGGCCGCGGCGGCGCGCTGGTAGAGCGCCTTGGGCAGGAGCTTGCCGAGCTGCTTGGCGGTCTCGCGCAGGGACTGGTAGGCGCCGCCCGAGGCGAGGCGCGCGAGGTAGGCCGACATGGCGCCGACGGGGGGCGCGATCGACATGTCGTTGTCGTTGAGGATGACGATCAGGCGCGAGTGCAGGGCGCCGGCGTTGTTGAGGGCCTCGTAGGCCATGCCGGCCGACATCGAGCCGTCGCCGATGACCGCGATGGCGTTGCGGCGCTTGAGCGGGCGGTTCTTCTGCTTGGCGGTGGCGTTGTCGAGGTCGCGGGCGACCGCCATGCCGAGGGCTGCCGAGATCGACGTGGAGGAGTGGGCGGCGCCGAAGGGGTCGTAGACGCTCTCGCTCCGCTTGGTGAAGCCCGACAGGCCGCCGCCCTGGCGCAGCGTGCGGATGCGGTCGCGGCGCTCGGTGAGGATCTTGTGCGGGTAGCACTGGTGGCCGACGTCCCAGACGATGCGGTCGTCGGGGGTGTCGAACACGTGGTGCAGCGCCACCGTCAGCTCGACCACGCCGAGCCCCGAGCCGAGATGGCCGCCGGTGATCGAGACCGCGTCGATCATCTCGGCGCGCACCGCGTCCGCCACAGCCTGAAGATCCGACTCCGGAAGACGCCGCAGCGCCGAAGGAGACGGAACGCGGTCCAGCAACGCCAATTGCTCAGGGGAGAGTGCCAATGCTCGCATCCGTTCGTTCGAGTATGGCGACGGCTCCGTCACGGGCCCTCGGCAACCGCGACGCCAGCAGCCCGGGGGCGCGCGTTCATGCTAGAACCCGCCCGTCCGTCGCTGTCATGATAGTGCCAGTTACGGACGAACGGCGGCGCGATCAATGTCAGGCCGGCGTTTTTTTCAATCACGTGCCCTTAACGCCACAAGAGGTTCGCCTTTGAATCCGGCTCGTCTGTGCACAATCCTGCTCATGTTCGCGATTACGGGTAACGGCCAAGCTTACGCCCAGCCGCGGCCGCTGGACGGCAATCTCGACTTCCTCTGCAACTTCCTCGGCGACTGCCCGGCGCGGGTCGCGCCGGGCGGTCCGGACCGCGACGCCCGCCCGTTCAGCAAAAGCCTCGGCCGGCCCTGCGCGTGGCGGGACCGCCCGACCCCGGAGGGTGTGCGCCGGGTCCGCGTATGCTGGTGATGCGCGCTCCGGGACGCGTCGCCGCGGCCCTGGCCCTCGCGCTGGGCGCGGTCCCGGCCCGGGCCCAGGATGCGTGTCCGGGCCTGTTCGCCGACGGGCGGACGCCCGTCCTCACGAATCCGAAGCTCGCCGTCCGCGCGGTCCCGCTGTGCTTCGAGGCCTTCGCGGTCCTGCATTCCGGCGTGACGCGCACGCCGCTCTACGCCGCCGAGCACCTCACCCGGGCCAGCGTCGCGTCGGCCCGGGCGGTGGCCCGCGACGACGCCTTCCACGAGGAGACGCGCCTCCCCGAGGATCAGCGCGCCTCGCTGGAGGATTACGTCCGCAGCGGTTTCGACCGGGGCCATCTCGCCCCGGCCGGGGACATGCCGACGCTCACTTCGCAGGCCGAGTCGTTCAGCCTGGCCAACATCGTGCCGCAGAACCGGGTCCTGAACCGGGGGCTCTGGGCGGATATCGAGGAGAGCACCCGGCGCCTGGCCACCCGCCGCGGCGCGCTGTTCGTCGTCACGGGGGTGATCTTCGCGGGCGACGCGGTGCAGCAGATCAAGGGCGGCGTGCTCGTCCCGACCCAGCTGTTCAAGGCGGTGTACGACCCGTCCCGCGGCGAGGCGGGCGCCTACCTCGCGCGGAACGACGATTCGAAGGACTGGCGCGCCCTGTCGATCGACGATCTCCGCCAGGAATCCGGCATCGACGTCTTCCCCGGCCTGCCGCCCGCGGCGCGGGCGACCGCGATGAGCCTGCCCGACCCCCATGCCTCCGCCCGCTCGGACGAGCGCCGGCCCCGGCACGAGCAGACCTGGCAGGACTGGCTCGAGCGCGAACTCACCCGCGCCCTGCGCAAGCTCGTCCGCGACTTCCTGCGCACGTTCTTCTGAGAGGATCCGATGCCCGAGGACAAACGACGCGCCCGGCCGAAGGCCGAGAGCCCGGATGACAGGAGCTTCGTGCCGTTCGCGGACGATGCCGGCGCGCGCTCCTTCGGCACCCTGAGCTTCGAGAACGGCACGGACCGGATCGCCCTGCACGGGTCCCTCGACCTGACGCGCGACCGCGCCGGCCTGGAGCAGGCCAGACGGCTCCGGGAGACGCTGGACGCGATCGTGAAGGCCCTGGAGGCGACCGACCTGCCCGACGCGGTGGCGGAGGCGCCTGACGCGCCGCCGCGAACGGTCAAGAACCCCTTCGCGTGAGCGATCCGGCGCCCGCCGACGGCCGGCCCGTCCTTGCCGCGTCCCGGCGGGCCTGATACTCGGAGAGGGTCATTCCTATATCGTAGGGACGCGCGTCCAGGACGGGTGCTTAAGCCCGGTGCCTGACCCGTGCCATTGGCACGATCCGCGCGGTCCCGAACAACGCGCCGAGGACGATCCGCGATGGCTCGCGAATTCATCTACCACATGCGGGGCCTGACCAAGGCCTATACCGGCGGCAAGAAGGTCCTGGATAGCGTCAACCTGTCCTTCTACCCGGACGCCAAGATCGGTGTGCTGGGCATCAACGGGTCCGGCAAGTCGACGCTGCTCAAGATCATGGCGGGGATCGACAAGGAGTTCACCGGCGACGGCTGGGTCGCGCAGGGCGCGCGCGTCGGCTACCTGCCGCAGGAGCCCCAGCTCGACCCGAACAAGTCCGTCCGCGAGAACGTGATGGAGGGCGTCGCCGAGAAGCAGGCCATGCTCGACCGCTACAACGAGCTCGCCATGAACTACTCGGAGGAGACCGCCGACGAGATGACCGAGCTCCAGGACCGGATCGAGTCGCTGGGTCTCTGGGAACTCGACTCGAAGGTCGATCAGGCCATGGAGGCCCTGGGCTGCCCGAGCGACGAGCAGCCGGTCGCCACCCTCTCGGGCGGCGAGCGCCGCCGCATCGCGCTGTGCCGCCTGCTCCTGTGGGAGCCGGAGCTGCTGCTCCTCGACGAGCCGACCAACCACCTCGACGCCGAGACGGTGAACTGGCTGGAGGGTCACCTGCGCCAGTACCCGGGCGCGATCCTGATCGTGACCCACGACCGCTACTTCCTCGACAACGTGACGAGCTGGATCCTGGAACTCGATCGCGGCAAGGGCATCCCGTACGAGGGCAACTACTCGGCGTGGCTGGTGCAGAAGCAGAAGCGCCTGGAGCAGGAGGGCCGCGAGGACATGGTCCGGCAGCGCTCCATCGCCCGCGAGCAGGAGTGGATCGCCGCCTCCCCGAAGGCGCGCCAGTCCAAGTCGAAGGCGCGCATCACCCGCTACGAGGAGCTGGTCGCCAAGCAGGCGCAGAAGGTCGACGCCTCCGCGCAGATCGTCATCCCGATCGACGAGCGGCTCGGCAACAACGTCATCGAGTTCGAGCATCTCAGCAAGGCGTTCGGCGACCGGCTGCTGATCGAGGACCTGTCGTTCAAGCTGCCCCCGGGCGGCATCGTCGGTGTGATCGGCCCGAATGGGGCCGGCAAGACCACGCTGTTCAAGATGATCACCGGCCAGGAGAAGCCCGACAGCGGCAAGATCGACGTCGGCGAGACGGTGAAGCTCGGCTACGTCGACCAGTCGCGCGACGCCCTCGACCCGAACGCGACGGTCTGGCAGGAGGTCTCGGGCGGCAACGACATCATCTACTTCAACAAGCGCGAGATCAATTCGCGCGCCTACTGCGCGGCCTTCGCCTTCAAGGGACCCGACCAGCAGAAGAAGGTCGGCACCCTCTCGGGCGGTGAGCGCAACCGGGTGCACCTCGCCCGGACCCTGAAGGGCGGCGCCAACGTGCTGCTCCTCGACGAGCCGACCAACGACCTCGACATGGAGACCCTGCGCGCCCTCGAGGACGCGCTGGAGGATTACGCCGGCTGCGCGGTCATCATCAGCCACGATCGCTGGTTCCTGAACCGCATCGCGACGCACATCCTGGCCTTCGAGGGCGACAGCCACGTCGAGTGGTTCGAGGGCAACTTCTCCGACTACGAGGCCGACAAGGTGCGCCGGCTCGGGGCGGATTCGATCATGCCGAAGAAGATCAAGTACAAGCGGTTCTCGCGCTGAGACCGGTCGCCGGTTCCGGGTCGCCGCGGGCGATCGCGGAACCGGCGCTCACCCGAGCCGCGCCCGCGCCCCAGCCAGGATCGTCGACAGGCTCCGCGCGAGCGGGACGGCGGGGGCCCACCCGGTGGCGGTCGCGAAGGCCGCGGGGTCGCAGCCCTCGCTGCGCACGCCCGCCGGGCGGACCCGTCCGGGCGCGACGCGCAGGTCGAACCGCGCGTCGGTCAGGCCGCGCAGCGTCTCCAGGATCTCGGAGACCGGGGTGACGACACCCGATCCCACGTTGAAGATGCCGCCGTCCGGCAGGTCGTCGATCCGCGCGATCACGCGCAGGCACGCCGCGGTGAAGTCGGCCACGTCGAAGAAGTCGCGCCCCGCCGAGAGGTCGCCGACCTCCAGGCTCGGGGGCGCCAGTCCCCGCTCGATGCGGGCGATCTGACCCGCGAAGGACGCGACCACGAAGGTCTCGCTCTGCCCGGCTCCGATATAGTTCGAGGGCCGCAGCACGAGATGCTTGACCCGGGCATTCGCCAGCACGTCGCGGAGGATGTACTCGCAGGCGTTCTTGGTCCGGCCGGAGATCGTGTCGGGGCGCGGCGTGACGCTCTCGTCGGGCCGGGCGCACGTGCGGAACACCTCGCCGTAGACGACGGTCGAGCTGAGGAACACCAGGGCCGCGCGGGTCCGCGCCACCGCCTCGGCGAGGTTGAGGGTGCCGAGCAGTTCCGCCCGCCACGCGTAGGACGGCGTCTCGCTCGACTGGGCCACCGAGGCCAGGGCCGCGAGGTGGAACACGCAGGTCGGATCGAAGGCCGCGACCGTCTCGGCGAGGTCGCCCGCGTCGAACGGGTCCACGGCCTTCAGCGTCACGCCGTCGAGGGGCGGTGGCGGGCTCCGGTCGAGGCCGAGGATGCGACTGCCCGGCGGCAGGTCCCGCCGCAGCGCCTCGAGGAGGCGACGGCCGAGATAGTCTGCCGCTCCGGTGACGAGGACGCGCATGTCCCTTGCCCTCAACCCTGCCTCGAACCCTGCGGTGCGCCCCGGCCCGGCGCGGACGCCGGAATCCGGGATCGTCGGCCGCGTCTATACCGGGCCCCGCCCCGACGCGAGTGGGCGGCGCGACCGATAGCCGGCGCGGCCGGCGGATCATCGGCGCGCTCCCGCCGTTGTGCACATCCGAACAAAGGCACGTGATCGGCGGGCTCCCGGGCGGCGGCGGCGCGCCGGCGCGCTATTGTTGCACCGCGGCCCCGGCCGCTCCGCTTCCGGACGGAGAGCGCCACGGTGATGGGCTGAGTGACGCGCCTCGACGATCTCGAACGGCCCGGCGCCGCGGAACCGCGGGCGCTCCCCCCACCGCCCGCGGAGGCACGTCCCGCGAAGCCCGTGCGCGACGCGCGGGTCGACGTCGTGCGCGGCCTCGCCCTGCTGACGATCTTCGTCGACCACATCCCGCGCAACGCGCCGGCCCTGCTGACGCTGCACAATTTCGGGTTCTCGGACGCCGCCGAGATCTTCGTGCTGCTGGCCGGCTACTCGTCGATGATCGCCTACGGCGGGCTGTTCCGGCGTGCCGGGATCCGGACGGCGCTCACGCGCATCGCCAAGCGCTGCCTGCGCATCTACCTGTTCCAGGCCGGGCTGCTGCTCGCGACCCTGGTCATCGTCCGGATCTGGATGGACCTCACCGGCCTGACGCCGCGATTCGGCGTCGCGCCCCTGCTGCAGATGGGCCTCCTTCCGGGCCTGCTGCGCGGCCTCGCGCTGAACGCGCTGCCGAACTACCTCGACATCCTGCCGCTCTACATCCTGCTGCTGGCGCTGTTCCCGCTGGTCTACGCCGGGATGCGGCGCGGGATCTGGGGCGTGCTGGGCCTGTCGGGCGCGCTCTGGCTCGCCGCCAACGTCGATCATCAGCTGAACCTTCCGAACGCCGCTGCGGTGGATGACGGGTGGTACTTCAATCCCTTCGCGTGGCAGTTCCTGTTCGTGATCGGGGCGGCGCTCGCGGTCACGGTCCGCGCCCATGACGGCACGCTGCCGCGGCGCGGATGGGCCGTGGCGGCAGCCGCCGCCTACCTCGCCTTCGCCTTCCTGCAGGGCGGGTCCTGGGCGGATTGGGGGCTCCCCGACCTCCGGCCGCTGGCAATCGGCGCGCCCGACAAGAGCCACGTCGCGCCCCTGCGCCTGATCAACATGCTGGTGCTGGCCTACCTGCTGTTCAGCACGCCCGCCGTGGCCCGCGCGAGCCGGTGGCAGCGGCTGCGCCTCGTCGACGCCTGCGGCCGGCACTCGCTGGAGATCTTCGCCGCCGGATGCCTGGCGGCGCTCATCGGCCGCATCCTCTACCGGACCTTCGACCCCACTTGGCCGCTGCAGATCGCGGTCAATGTCGGGGGGATCGCGGTCATGCTCGGCCTGGCCCACGTCCTGGACGCGCGCGTCCGCCGGGCAGCCGGGACCGGCCCCGACGCGCGCCGGCCCGGATAGGCCGGGAGGAGCGACGATGCCGCCGATGCGCCGCAAGGGCGATCTGCCGGAGAAGATCTGCGCCCAGTGCGGCCGCCCGTTCGCGTGGCGCAAGAAGTGGGAGCGCGTCTGGGACGAGGTCCGCTACTGCTCGGACCGGTGCCGGGCCGAGGCGAAGGCCGCGCGCGGGCGCGGCGCGGCGCCGGGCTAACCGCGCAGCGCGGCCAGCGCGTCCGGCGTGTCGACGTCGAGGGCGGTCGCCGGATCGCCCGGGATCTCCAGCACGTCCGACCGCCCCTTCAGGAGCGGCCCGGCCCCGTGGTCGCCGGCGAGGCGGGCGATGTCCGGGCCGAGGCGGCGCAGGTTGAGCAGAACCGGGTTCCCGCGCCGGCCGGCCTGCACCGGCACCACGGCCGCCGGCGGCTCCGCGGCGCCCGCGGAGGCCTTCGCGAAGGCCTCCGCCAGGCGATCGAGATGCGCGGCGGTGACGAGCGGCATGTCGCCCAGCACGACGAGGGCGGCCGTGCAGGTGGCGGGCAGCGCCGCGAGACCGGCGCGCAGCGAGGTCGCGAGGCCGGAGCGGTAATCCGGATTGTCGACCCGGACGAGGTCGAGCCCCGCCAGCGCGGCGCGGACCGCCGCCGCGTGCGCGCCGAGCACGGCGACCACCGGGCGGGGACGGGCGCCGAGGGCGGCCTCCGCGGCGTGGCGCACCAGCGGCCGATCGCCGAGGGGCGCGAGCAGCTTCGGCGCGGCGCCGAACCGGCTGCCGAGGCCCGCGGCGAGCAGGACCGTGCCGACCTCAGGCATGCCGGCCCTCCGCCGCCGGACCCGGCTCGTCCTCCGCGGTCGCGCCGCCGGCGCGGGGCTGCGGGCGCGAGACGATCTCCATCAGCAGGCCGCCGACGCCGAGGGCGACGATGTCGGCCCGGGTCACGGTCAGGTCCGCCAGCAGGCGGTGGAGGATCCAGTCGAAGCCGTTCTCCTTCGGCGAGCGGGCGCAGCCCGGCGCGCCGATCACCGGCACCCCGCCGCGGGCGCCGACGAGGAGCAGGTTGCCGGGGTCGACCGGCATGCCGAGATGGTCGACCCGGCCGCCCGCCGCCTCGATGCCGGCCGGGATGACGTCGCGCCGGTCGGCGATCGCCGAGGCGCCGAACACCACGACGAGGTCGGCCCCGGCGCGATCGATCACCTCCGCCAGGGACGCCGCCACGGACGCGCCGGTGTGGGGCACCCGGGTCTCGGCGACGATCGCGGCGCCGGCGGGCGCGAGGCGGTCGGCCAGGGCCCGGAGCGTCTTGTCGATCGTGGTCTCCTTGAGGCTCGGCAGGCGCGTCGAGATCACGGCCACCCGGCGGCGGCGGTACGGCGCCACCGCGAGGACGTCGCCCTCCGCGGCCGCGCAGGCCCGGGCCAGCACGGCGCCCGGCACCGCGTAGGGGATGATCTTCACCGTGGCGACCATCTCGCCCTCGACCACGGGCCGGAAGCGCGGCAGCGTCGCCACCGTCACCGCCTCGTCGACGGCGTTGACCGCGTCGATCCGGGCCGGATCGAGGGTGAGCACCCCCGCCGCCTCGGCGAACAGGTTGCTGCGGCCGGTGAAGGGCGCCTCGACGCGCAGGTTCCGCCCGCGCAGGCGCGCGGCCAGCCGCGCCGCGGCGGCATCCTCGCCGACGTCGCCGGGCTCGAGCGTGGCCGCCACGATCTCCGACAGGCCGGCCCGCGCCAGACCGGCGGCGGCCTCCTCGGCGATGACGGCGCCCTTGCGCAGGGTGATGTCGGCCCGCCGCACCGTGTGCGCGCTGATCAGCCCGGCCGCTTCCGCGACCGGGACCGTCCCGAACCTCACGCGACCTCCGGACGGGGCACGCGGCGCAAGGTGGCGACGATCTCGGCGAGCACCGCGAGGGCGATCTCGGCGGGGCTCACGGCGCCGATGGGGAGGCCGATCGGCGCGTGGATCCGGCCGATCTGCGCGGGCGTGAAGCCGGCCTCGGTGAGCCGCGCGACGCGCGCCGCGTGGGTCTTCCGCGAGCCGAGGGCGCCCACGTAGAAGCACTCGGCTGCCAGCGCCGCCTTCAGCGCGGGATCGTCGATCTTGGGATCGTGGGTCAGGGCCGCGAGGGCGCAGTAGCGGTCGAGCACCGGCACGGCGGTCCCCAGGGCGGCGTCCGGCCACTCGGCGACCAGCGCGGTGCCGGGGAAGCGCTCGGGGGTCGCGAAGGCGGTGCGCGGGTCGATCACCGTGAGCGCGAGGTCCAGCCCCGCCGCCATCGGCGCCATGGCCTGCGAGATGTGGACGGCACCGACCACCACGAGCCGCACCGGCGGCACCTGCACGGTGAGGAACAGGGTCCGCCCACCCGCCTCCACGAGGCCGCTCTTGCCGGAGGCGAGGTGCTTCGCCAGCACCTCGGCCAGGGGATCGGCGGCGATCGCGTCCTCGCGGACGAGGCGCTGCGCGCCGTCGGCGATGTCGGTGATGAGGATCGCGGCGCGGCGCGCGGCCCGCGCGTCGTTGAGCGCCGCCAGGACGTCGCCGCGCATCAGTCGACCCGCTCGACGAAGACCCGGATCCGGCCGCCGCAGGACAGCCCGGCGCGCCACGCGGTCTCGTCCGCGACGCCGAACTCGAGGACGCGCGGCGCGCCGGCCTCGATCACCTCGATCGCCTCGGTGATCACCGCGCCCTCGACGCAGCCGCCGGAGACGGAGCCCAGGAAGTTGCCGTCGCCGTCGACCACGAGGTGGCTGCCCACCGGTCGCGGGGCCGAGCCCCAGGTCTCGATGACGGTGGCGAGCGCCACGGCGCGGCCGTCGCGCCGCCAGGACTGGGCGGCGGAGAGGATGTCTGTGTCGGTGCTGAGCATGGCCTCGTGAACTTTCGGCCGGCGGGCGCCCCCCGCCCCTCTCAGGTATGGCCCGCGTGCCGCCGTGCAAGTCGCCCGGGCCCACCGAGGCACAGGCCCACCGAGGCACAGACCACCGAGAATTGCACGGCGCCTTGGCCGATCCCGGCGCGGATGCGATAACGCGCCGGCATTCCGCGCCCGCTCGAGCCATGTCCGCCGCCGCTGAACGGACCATCCGTCGACCGACCGACCACCGCGCCCGCGGGCCGGACGGGCGCGCGATGTCATGAATGCCCCGGATCCCGCCCTCGCCCGGGCGCTCCGGAAGGACCCGCCCCGATCGGGCCCGCGTCGCCTGTGGAAGCGCGTCAGCCGGGCGATCGGCGACGTCCTGCCGAAGGGCCTCTACGCCC
Source organism: Methylobacterium sp. NMS14P (assembly GCF_028583545.1). Classification (NCBI taxonomy): domain Bacteria; kingdom Pseudomonadati; phylum Pseudomonadota; class Alphaproteobacteria; order Hyphomicrobiales; family Methylobacteriaceae; genus Methylobacterium; species Methylobacterium sp. NMS14P. The sequence goes on from NZ_CP087106.1 coordinate 3,883,562, forward strand.
GCTCGCTGATCATCATCATCGCGCCAGTGGTCCTGCTCCAGTCGGTGATCGCCTACACGTTCATGGAGCGGCACTGGCAACTCGTGACCAAGCGCCTGTCGGCGGCGGTCACGGCGGATGTCGCCGCGCTGATCGACATCTACGAGAGCTACCCGCAGGACAGGGATTCCGAGACCCTCTCGCGCATCGCCGGGGAGCGGCTGAACCTCGACCTCGACATCCTCAAGGGCGCCAAGCTGCCGCCCCCGGGCCCGCGGCCGTTCTTCTCGATCCTCGACGAGGCCCTGTCCGACGAGATCAAGCGCCAGATCCGCCGGCCGTTCTGGATCGACACGGTCGGCCGCTCGAACCTGATCGAGATCCGCGTGGCGATTCCCGACGGGGTGATGCGCATCACCGCCCGGCGCAGCCAGGCCTACGCGTCGAACTCGCACATCTTCCTCGTGTGGATGATCGGCTCGTCGCTGGTGCTGCTCGGCGTCGCGATCCTGTTCCTGCGCAACCAGATCAAGCCGATCCTGCGGCTCGCCGCCGTGGCGGAGGGCTTCGGCAAGGGGCGGGAGATCGAGTTCCGGCCCCGCGGCGCCCGCGAGGTCCGTCAGGCCGGTCACGCCTTCATCGAGATGAAGCGGCGCATCGAGCGGGCGATGGAGCAGCGCACCACGATGCTGAACGGCGTCAGCCACGACCTGCGCACCATCCTCACCCGCTTCCGCCTGTCCCTGGCGCTGATCGAGCAGACCGAGGAGATCGAGGATCTCAGCCGCGACGTGGACGAGATGAGCCGGATGCTGGAGGGCTACCTCGCCTTCGCGCGGGGGGATTCGGCCGAGCCCGCGACGCCCACCGACATGCGCGCCCTGCTGGAGGACCTGCGGACCGACGTCGAGCGCCTCGGCGCCCACGTCTCCGCGGTCGATCTCGCCGGGGCGCCGGAGGTCACGGTCCGGCCGGGCGCCTTCCGGCGCTGCCTGTTCAATCTCGCCGCCAACGCCGTCCGCTACGGCGAGACGGTGGCGATCTCGGGCCGGCTCGAGGCCCGGACCTTCCTCGTCTCGATCGACGATGACGGGCCCGGCATCCCGGCGGAGAGCCGCGAGGACGTGTTCAAGCCGTTCGTGCGGCTCGACGACGCCCGCCAGGATGCCGGCGGCTCCGGGCTGGGCCTGTCGATCGCCCGGGACATCGCCCGGGCGCATGGCGGCGACATAACCCTGCACGACAGCCCGCTCGGCGGCCTGCGGGCCACCGTGCGGGTTCCGGCCTGAGCCGGATCATCGGGGCCGGATCACGCCGGTCGGGTCAGGTATCGGCGGGCCGGCGCAGGCGCAGGAACTCGGCCTGCACGTTCCGGAGCAGGTGATCGATGCTCGCCTCGTCGAGGGCCGCGCCCGCCAGCCGCGTGCGCAGGCCGGCCTCGCCGTTCCACGCGTAGCCGGCCTCGTACGGCAGGTGGCGCCGCAGGAGCGGGCTCACGACCGCCTCGCGCCGGTAGGCGGGATGTCGCAGCAGCCGCCCGATATGGAGCGCCAGCGTCTCGACGCTGGAGGATCTGGAGCCCGAACTCCCCGCTCCTTTGCCTTTCGAATCGACCGATGCCCAACGCATGCGTGTCCGCCCTCCCGAAGACGCCACTGTTGCGCGAAATGATTGCGCATCCATGAGCGTTCGGGCGAGCCGGCGAAAAACTGCCGATCCCGGGGTCCCAACCTTCGCGGCACGGTGATATGCAGGGGCGCTTTCCCAGGGCCGCGGTCAGCCGCGCGCCGGATCCCGAGTGCCGAATATGAACCCGCTCGTCCCGCTCTTCATCCTCATCTCGCTGCCGCTCGCGGCCATCGGCCTCGTGCTCTACACCGATGAGGGCATCAATCCGGACCTGTTCTACGCCTCCGTGAAGACCTTCGTCATCCTGGGCGCGATCGCCGCGGCGATGTCGTTCGGCGCGATGAAGCTCTCCGAGCGGTCCAAGCACTGAGGTCCCACCGCCCGGAGGGCGCGATGCTGCACGTGGTCCCGGCCTTCTCGCGCATCGGCGAGGAGAACGCCTTCGCGGTTCTGGCGCGGGCCCAGGCCCTCGCCGCGCAGGGGCGGGACGTGATCAACCTCGGCATCGGCCAGCCGGACATGCCGACGCCCGCCCACGTGGTCGAGGCCGGCATCAAGGCGCTGCGCGACGGCCACCACGGCTACACGCCGGCGGTCGGCATCCCGCAGCTCCGCGAGTCGGTGTCCCGCGACATCCACCGCCGCCACGGCGTCGAGGTCTCGCCGGATTCCGTGATGATCGTGCCGGGCGGCAAGGTCACCATGTTCATGGCGATCCTGATGTTCGGCGCGCCCGGGACCGAGATCCTGTATCCGGACCCCGGCTTCCCGATCTACCGCTCCATGATCGAGTTCACCGGCGCGACGCCGGTCCCGGTGCCGATCCGCGAGGAGAACGGCTTCGCCTTCTCGGCGGCCGAGACGCTGGCGCTGATCACGCCGAAGACGCGGCTGCTGATCGTCAACTCGCCCGCCAACCCCACCGGCGGCGTGACGCCGAAGACCGAGATCGACGCCCTGGTGAAGGGCCTCGCCGAGCACCCCGACGTCGCGGTGCTGTCGGACGAGATCTACGGCACCATGACGTACGACGGCGAGGCCCACCACTCGCTGCTGACCTATCCCGAGATCCGCGACCGGCTGGTCTACCTCGACGGCGCGTCCAAGACCTACGCGATGACCGGCTGGCGGCTCGGCTGGTCGGTCTGGCCGAAGCCGCTCTACGACGCGGCGCGCAAGCTCGCGGTCAACGCGCATTCCTGCGTCAACGCGGCGACCCAGTGGGCCGGCATCGCGGCGCTCGACGGCCCGCAGGATTGCGTGGCCGCGATGGTCGCCGAGTTCGACCGGCGCCGCGCGATCGTGGTCGACGGGCTGAACGCCCTGCCGGACGTCTCCTGCATCGCGCCCAAGGGCGCGTTCTACGCCTTCCCGAACATCGCCCGGACCGGCTGGAAGGCGAAGGCCCTGGCCTCGACCCTCCTGGAGGAAGCGGGCGTGGCGGTGATCGGCGGTCCGGATTTCGGCGTCCACGGCGAGGGCTACCTCCGCCTGTCCTACGCCAACTCGGCCGAGAACATCCGGCGGGCGCTGGAGCGGATGGGCGCGTTCCTCGGCGAGCGGAAGCCGGGCTGAGACGGCGCCCGGTCGCCGACCTCGGCAGGGACGCCATCATCCGCGCCGGTCGGCGGTATCGCCGCCGCCGTCCTCGCGAGCGCAGCGAAGCGATCCAGTTGGCGCGACGAGACCGCCGAGGCCGGGCTGACCTGGGTCACTTCGCTGCGCTCGTGATGACGGTGGCGGGTGTGGCGACCGAGACGTCAGGACGGACACCGGTTTGACCGCCACGCTTCAGGACTTGCCGGGCGCCCGCTTGTCGATCCAGCCGACCAGCCAGTCGGCGATGTCGAGACTGTTCTTGTCCTGCATCAGCATGTGCGAGTTGCCGTGGATGCCGATCTCCGGCAGCAGGATCAGCTCCGCCTTGCCGCCCGCGGCATTCGCGGCCGCCACGAAGCTGCGGCACTGCTTGAGTCGCGGCGCCCAGCGGGGCGAGGCGTCGACGTAGTCGCCGAACAGGACGAGGATCGGCAGGTCCTTGTAGGGCGCGAGGTCGTCCTTCGCCGGGTCCGGGCAGGCGGCCGGCTCGATGGCCACGATGGCGCGCAGGCCGGTCCGATCGAGGCCGGCGGTCTGGAACGGGTAGATCCCCGACTGCGAGTGGGAGATCAGCACCGCACCCTTGAGCCGCTTGGCGAGCTCCGACAGGGCCGGCACGGTCGGGTTCGGCACCGGCAGGGCGGCCGACCAGTCCGGAACCATCTGCTTCCAGAACTCGCCCTGGGCCTCCAGCGGGAACTGCATGCCCGGGAACACCTTCGGGTATTCCGGCCCGAACCGGAAGATCGCCCAGGCCGGCTCGCGCCCGGCCGAGAAGACGGCCGGCAGGGCGTTCGGGTCGGCCCGCCCCATCTTCACGGCGTTGATCTGGGCCGGGCTCGCCGCCGAGCGGCCGCGCCAGGCCTGGTCGATCACGTAGGTCGGGAAGCCGCGCCGGACGAGGTACTCGTCCCAGCCCATGCGCCCGTCGGGCGTCGTCTCCCAGGTCTTGCCGGTGAGGCAGCAGCCGTGGATCAGGACCAGCGGCGGCCGTCCGGCATTCACCGGGACCTGGTAGCGGACGTAGATCTGGTCGACGCTGATCGTGCCCGACGGCGCGTAGGCCGGCAGCGTCGAGAGCGTGTCGGACTGGACGTCGCGGCCGCCGACGAAGAAGCTGCCCTGCTCGGCGATCGTCAGGGGGGCGGCGGCCGGTTCGGCCGCGCGCGCGGAGCCGCCGGCGATCAGCACGGCTGCGACCAGCGCGCAGGCCCGCCGCCGGGCGCGCCCGAGCGCGGGCACTGACAGTCCTGCCATGAAATGTCCCGTCCTCCCGCGAACGGATCCCCCGGACCCGTCGTCGCGGAGAAGCCTAGCACGAAGCTCGGCCGCCATGGGAGATCCACCCATCGGACAGGTTGCCGGTCAGGCCGCGATGTCGCGCTCGACGCGTTCGATCGCCTCCGCGGGCAGGTCGAGGGCCTCGGCCAGCATCTTCAGGAACTGACGCTCCTGGAGCGTGTCGGGGTCGATGGCGAGCCGCGCCGCCGCGAAGATCCGCGCCGCCGCGTCGGGGTTCGCGACCCGGTCGGCGATCGCGTCCACGTCGGCGGGGTCCTCCAGCTCGCGATCGAGCCAGGCTCGACCGTCGGGATCGAGGCCCGCCTCCGCCACGGCCGCGTCGAGGCGCTTGCGCTCCGCGGCGTCGACCATCCCGTCGGCCGTCGTGGCCGCCACCATGGCCCGCAGCATCAGCCGGGCCTCGTCCTCGTCGACCTTCGTGAAGTCCGGGCCCCCGGCCTCGGGCGGCGGCGCGCCGCGCAGCGCCCGGTAGGCGAGGCCGCCGATCAGCGCCAGCCCGCCGAGGGCGGCACCGGCGGCGAGCCCGCCCCGCCTCGAGCGCACGAGCGCGTCGACGATCCGTCTGCTGTCAGCCATGCCGTTCTCCCGGGATCCGATCCAGATCGGATCGGAAACCACCCGGGAGGCGGTCGGGTTCAGCGACGCTCAGGCGTCGGCCTCGTCCTCGTCCTCGTCGATATCCACGAGGAAGACGATGTCGGCCTCGTCCTCGTCGTCCGAATCGGACCCGGTGTGGCGCGGATCCTCGACGAAGTCGCCCTCGCCGTCGTCCTCGGCGAGCGCGTCCTCGAAGATCTCGACCTCGTCCTCGGTGGCGGCCCGGACCTTGAGCGCCGACGTGCCGTTCCAGAGCGGCTTCCCGCCGGTCGTCATGGTCCGGATGTCTTCCTTGAAGCCGTCACAGGTGAAGAGGTCCTTGGCGGACGCCTCGTCGCTGTTGATCACCGCAACGGCGGTGCCGTCGATCTCGAGCGTGAACATGGCCGGCATCCCTCTCGTAACCGTCCTCAGGCGCCCCCGCTCGGCGGGCCGGCGCACGGGTGCGACGCGCTGCCCCGGGGAGAAACACCTCGGTTTCGCCCGGCGGCCATGAGCGTCGCGCGGGGATGCTGTAGGGGGGAAGCGGACGGCCGCCAAGCCCGTCGCGGCCCGACCCGCACGATTCGGCGCGGCACGGATCCTGCGCGCATCGCCGCGGGCACAGTCTCGAACACGAAGGATCACCCGCGCATGCGGATCAGGCTCGGCTGCGAGATGCGCTACGCCTTCCCCTACCCTGTGCCCATGGTGGTGATGCTCAACGTGCATCCCTCCCGGGCGGAAGCCCTGGAGGCGCCCGACGCGCTCCGGACCGATCCGCCCGTCCCGGTGACGATCTATCGCGACGGCTTCGGCAACCTGTGCGGCCGCCTGACCGCGCCCGCCGGCAACTTCACCATCGGGACCGACGCGGCGATCCGCGACAGCGGGGTGCCCGATCCGGCGCACCCGGAGGCCGCGCAGCACGCGATCGAGGAGCTGCCGCCCGAGACGATCGTGTTCCTGCTTCCCAGCCGCTACTGCGAATCCGACCTCCTGGCCGACGAGGCGTGGCGCCTCTTCGGCCATACCGAGCCGGGCTGGGCCCGGGTGCAGGCGGTCTGCGACTTCGTCCACGCCCACATCGCGTTCGGCTACGAGTTCGCCCATCGCGACCGCACGGCCGCGGACGCCTACGCGGGCGGGCGCGGCGTCTGCCGGGACTTCACCCACTTGGCGGTCGCGTTCTGCCGCGCCCTCAACGTCCCGACCCGGTACTGCACCGGCTACATCAGCTTCATCGGCGAGCCCGAGCCGCACCCGGCGGGCGACTTCGCGGCCTGGATGGAGGTCTATCTGGGCGGGCGCTGGCACGTGTTCGACCCGCGCAACAACAGCCCGCGGATCGGCCGGGTCATGGTTGCGTACGGCCGCGACGCCGCGGACGTGCCGCTGACCCACACGTTCGGACCGAATCCCCTCGTGGGCTTCCGGGTCTGGGCCGACCGGATCGACCACCTCGGCGAGTCCGGCGACGCGCCGGTCCTGCCGGAGGAACCCCTGCCGCCGCAGAGCATGGCGACCCGGATGGGGTGAGCGCCGCGCGTCAGACGCCGGAGCCGCGGGCGATGGCGCGCTTGACCACCCCCTGCACGTCCGGGTTCGAGAGGAACAGGTCGTGGTTGATCAGGCCGCCGCCGTAATCGGAGGCGTCGGCGACGCGCACGCCGAGCGCCTCGAGCTTGGCACGGTCGGCCGCGCCGGCGCGCACGCCCCCCGCCAGCGCGGCGGAGAGCTCGAGCGCCCGGTCGTTGGTCGACGAGATCACCGTGATCTTCGAGACGTCGGGTCCCATGCGGGCGACGCCGTTGGAGAACAGGTCGAAATCGATGTCGGGGGCGGCCAGCACCACGGCGCCGATCCGCGACATGGCGGCCTCGCCGGCCTCGGCGCGGAGCATGCGCAGGGTCTCGAGGGTGAGGAGCGTGCCCATCGAGTGCGCAACGATGTTGATGCGGCCGCCGCTCGGCGAGGCGGCGAGCGCCTTGAGCAGGTCCTCGAACGCGTCGCGCGACCAGAGGGCGCTCTCGCGATCGTAATTGTAATCGAGGGTCGCGGCCGCCGACGGCCACGTGAACAGGCCGGAGACGCCGCGGAACCGGATCCCGTCCGACAGCCGGGCGGCGCTGACCGCGGCCGATTCGAACGATTCGCGGTAGCCGTGAACGTAGATCAGGACGTCGCGCCCGAGGGCCGCCTGGGAAAACGCCTCGGCGGCGCCCGGTCCGGACTCGGATTTCGGAACCGCGCCGATGGTCCAGTCGCCGGTGATGACGGACGAGACCTTGCCGAGCAGCGAGCGGTCGGGCGGCGACAGGCGCACCTCGGCGAAGCTCAGGCCGCGGCCGCGGTCGCTGCTGAAGTACGGGGGCCGGGGCGGATTGCCCACGGGCTTGCGGGTCGTGGCGACAAGCAGCACCGGCATGACGTCGAGGGCCGACTGCTTCTCGGGCAGGGCCGCGCCGGTCCCGAGGTCGTCGGTGACGCAGGCGCCGAGCGACGGGGCGAGCCCCAAGGCGCCCGCTAGGGCTCCGAAGCGAAGAAGGACGCGGCGTGAGACGATCTGGCTCGACATGATCCGTTTACGCTCGGGCGGGGCGCCCTCCGTCGCCCAGGATCGTGACCATCGCGGGGCATGATCGTCGCAGGGCGGCGTGAATAGCGGGCACGGCCGCGCTTGTGGTGGGTGGGACACAGCTCGCCATCCCCTGGCGCCGCCGCACGCCCCCTCGACGGCGACCGCGGCCGCGGCCATGAAGGGTCCATGACGCCGTCCATCGACATCGAGAGTCTCCGCGAGCGCCTGCTGCGCGGCGACCGCGCCGCTCTGGCCCGGGCCATCACGCTGGCCGAGTCCAAGCGCGCCGATCACCGGGCGCTGGCGGCGAGCCTGATCGACTCGGTCCTGCCCGAGACCGGCCGGGCGATCCGCGTCGGAATCACCGGCGTGCCCGGCGTCGGCAAGTCGACCACCATCGACGCCCTCGGCTCGAACCTGACGGAGGCCGGTCACAAGGTGGCGGTGCTCGCGGTCGACCCGTCCTCCTCCCGGACCGGCGGCTCGATCCTGGGCGACAAGACCCGGATGGCGCGGCTGTCGCACGATCCCGGAGCCTTCATCCGTCCCTCCCCGTCCTCCGGCACACTCGGCGGCGTCGCCGCCAAGACCCGCGAGACCATGCTGCTCTGCGAGGCCGCGGGCTTCGACGTGATCCTCGTCGAGACGGTCGGCGTCGGCCAGTCGGAGACGGCCGTGGCCGACCTCACCGACTTCTTCCTCGTGCTGATGCTGCCCGGGGCGGGCGACGAGTTGCAGGGCATCAAGAAGGGCATCCTCGAACTCGCCGACATGATCGCCGTCAACAAGGCCGACGCGGGCGAGGCCGAGCAGCGCGCCAACGCGGCGGCCTCGGAATACCGGGCGGCGCTGCACATCCTGACCCCGGCCTCCGCCACCTGGACGCCGCCGGTGGTCACGATCTCGGGCTTCCACAACCTGCGCCTCGACGCCCTGTGGGCGAAGATCGTCGATCACCGGGAGAAGCTCACGGCGACCGGCGAGATCCGGGCGAAGCGCCGGACGCAGGACGTGAAGTGGATGTGGGCGCTGGTCGACGAGCGCCTGCACCAGCGCCTCGTCGGCTCCCCGGAGGTCCGCCGCCGCACGGCCGAGGCGGAGGCCGGCGTCGCCCGGGGCGAGACCTCCCCCGCCGCCGGGGCGGCGGCCATCGCCGGGCTGATCGGGCTCTGACCGTTCCGCCGCCGCGATCGCGGGTCGCGGCGCACAATTTCGTGGCGATCGGGGGCACAAACGCCATCTCGCGCGTTCGGTGGACGACGGCGTAACGAGCGGCGCCCGTGTCGCGGCGCCGCGCTCACGTCCAGGAGAGTGCCATGGTGGATACGGATCGGATCGTCGGCGGCGCCAAGGAGGCTGTCGGCAAGGTTCAGGGCGCGGCCGGCGATTTCGTGGGCTCCAACCGCGACTCGGTCGAGGGACGTTTCCGCGAGGCCCAGGGCCAGGCTCAGAACGTCTACGGCCAGGTGAAGGACAAGGCCCGGGACATCGCCGACCGCGCCGGTGACTACGCGAGCGACGCCTACGATCGCGCCGGCGACGTGGCGGGGGACGTCTACGAGCGGAGCGGCTCGTACCTGCGCGACGGGCGCAGCGCCGTCGGCGCCCGGGTGGAAGAGAATCCCCTGGTCGCGCTGCTGATCGCGGGCGCGGTCGGCTACGGCCTCGCCTTGCTGGTCCACGGCCGCCGCTGACCGGGAGCGGCCCCGCCCGGGCTCGGGCGGGGCCTTCGCGGCGATGGGCCCCGGCCGTCGCGACCGGTCGCGCTACTGCGCGGTCCAGCCCCCGTCCATGCTGATGTTGGCGCCAGTGATCTGGCTCGCCGCGTCGGAGCACAGGAACACCGCCAGCGCGGCCACCTGGTCGACGGTGACGAACTCCTTGGTCGGCTGCGCCTTCAGCATCACGTCCTCGATCACCTGCTCCTTGGTGAGGCCGCGGGCCTTCATCGTGTCGGGGATCTGCGACTCCACCAGGGGCGTCCAGACGTAGCCCGGCGAGATGCAGTTCACCGTGATCCTGTGCGGGGCGAGTTCGAGCGCCGCCGTCTTGCTCAGGCCCGCGATCCCGTGCTTGGCCGCCACGTAGGCCGACTTGAACGGCGAGGCCACCAGAGAGTGGGCCGAGGCCGTGTTGATGATCCGCCCCCAGCCCCGCGCCTTCATCCCGGGAATCGCCGCGTGCATCGTGTGGAAGGCCGAGGACAGGTTGATCGCGATGATCTGCTCCCACTTCTCCGCCGGAAACTCCTCGATCGGCGAGACGAACTGGATGCCGGCATTGTTGACCAGCACGTCGACCGCCCCGAAGGCCTCCTCCGCCTCGCGCACCATGGCGGCGATCGCGTCGGGCTTGCTCATGTCGGCGGCCGAGTAGCGGGCCCTGACCCCGTAGGTGCTCTCGATGCCCGCCCGGGCCTCCTCGACGGCCCGCGCGTCCCCGAACCCGTTGAGCACGATGTTGGCCCCCTCGGCCGCGAGGGCGCGCGCGATGGCGAGCCCGATGCCGCTGGTCGAGCCGGTCACGAGGGCGGTCTTGGTCTTGAGGGTCATGGGGCCTCCTGGAACGCGGGCGCGCCGCCGCTCGGACGCGATCACGGCGCGATCACGGCGCGGTCACGGTGGGACAGGTCGCGACCTAAGTAGCGCGGGACAGGGTCTCCGGCACAGGGCCGCCCGACAGCGGAGCGGGCAGGATGTCACCGGCCACCGGCTGCGCCCGCGCCGCGGCCGGAAACTCGATCTCGACCCGCAGCCCGGGAGCATTGTCGGAGAGCCGCAGGGTCCCGTGATGCAGGCGCACCACGGCGTTGACGAGGCTGAGGCCCAGACCGAAGCCCGGTCGCGACCGGGCATCCTCCAGGCGCACGAAGCGGCCGAGCACGCGCGCCCGCTCAGCCTCGGGAATGCCCGGGCCGTGATCGGAGACGGCGAGGCGGACCGTGTCCGCCTCGCGCCGCGCTTCCAGGGTCACGCTGGCCTCCGCCCCGGCGGAGACGGCACCGTATTTCAGGGCATTCTCGATCAGGTTGGCCAGGGCCTGCCCGATCAGCTCGCGGTTGCCGGCGATGATCAGGTCGTCCTGCGCCGTCACCGTGAGGGTCAGCCCCTGATCCTCGGCGAGCGCCTCGTACAACTCGCCGACACCCCGCACCGTCTGGCCGATATCCAGCGGCGCGAGGATCTCCCGGGCGTTCCCGGCCTCGAGCCGCGCGATCATCAGGAGCGCGTTGAACACCCGGATCAGCCCGTCGCCCTCGTCGATCACGGCTTCCAGCGCCGCGCGCAGCTCCTCCGGCGTCGAGGCCGTGCGCAGGGCCTCGTCGGCGCGGTTGCGCAGACGGGTCAGCGGCGTCTTGAGATCGTGCGCGATGTTGTCGGAGACCTCCCGCATGCCGCGCATCAGCTCGCCGATCCGCTCCAGCATCTGGTTGAGGCTCGACGCGAGGCGGTCGAGTTCGTCGCCGTTCCCGGCCACGTGGAGCCGGCCGTCGAGGTCGCCCGCCATGATCGCCCGCGTGGTCTGCGTCATCGAATCGACCCGGCGCAGGACCCGGCTCGCCGCGAGCCAGCCGCCGATCACCCCGAGGAGCACGACGGCGGCGAGCGACGTGACGAAGGCGCGCCCGATCACCGCCCGCAGGCGGTCGCGCTCCTCGGTGTCGCGCCCGACGAGGAGGCGGAACCCGCCCGGCAGGGTGAAGACCCGCACGATCGCCTGGTGCGCCTCGGAATCCGCGTCGTTGCGGCCGTAGCGCGTCTCGCTCTGGCCGG